>NZ_JBSFFY010000005.1:0-264149 GCF_053596315.1 Streptomyces sp. NPDC001732 | reverse complement strand
TCAGCGCCGATGGTACTGCAGGGGGGACCCTGTGGGAGAGTAGGACGCCGCCGGACTCCTTTTGGGAGAGCCCCGTGCCCTTGCGGCACGGGGCTCTTCTGTTTTCACCACCCATACCGCCTTCTGGCGGTTTTTTGTTTTCAGGCCGGAGTGACCAGGTGGGTGTCGTAGGCCAGGATGACCGCCTGGACCCGGTCGCGGGACCCCGTCTTGGCGAGAATGCGCGTGACATGGGTCTTCACCGTTGATTCGGCGAGATGGAGCCGGGCGGCGATCTCCGTGTTGGACCAGCCCTTGCCGATGACCGTGAGGATTTCCCTCTCCCGTTCGGTGAGGGACGCGATGCGCGGGTCCGGGGTGGTGGGGCCGCCGGGAACGGTCGGCAGATGTTGTACATACGCGTCCAGGAGTCGACGGGTGAGGCTCGGGGCCACCACCGCGTCGCCCCCGGCCACGGCCCGGATGCCGGACAGGAGCTCCTCCGGCAGCGCGTCCTTGATGAGGAAGCCGCTGGCGCCGGCGCGGAGACCGTCGTACGCGTACTGGTCGAGATCGAACGTCGTGACGATGAGGACGCGGGTGCGGGCACCGGTCCTGATGATGCGTCGGGTGGCCTCGATGCCGTCCAGGAGCGGCATGCGGATGTCCATCAGGGCCACGTCCGGCCGGTGCCGGGAAACGAGCTCCAGGGCTTCGTGGCCGTTTCCGGCCTCGCCGACGACGGTCATGTCGTCCTGGCTCTCCAACAGCATGCGGAAACCGAAGCGTTGCATCGGCTGGTCGTCCGCGATGAGCACGGTCGTCACGAGGGGGTGGCCTCCAGCATCACGAGGGTCTGTCTTCCGGCTTTCTGCTTCGGCGTCACGAGGGATTGTCTGCCAGGGGGAGCCGGAGCCGCACCTGCCAGCCGGGCGTGGGCGCCGAGGCCGGCAGCGGGCCCGCTTCGAGCGTGCCGTCGTAGAGGGACGCCCGCTCGCGCATCCCGGTGATTCCCTGCCCACTGCTCCCGCGACCACGACCGGTCGGCCCCGACCCCGTGTCCGTACCCGCGTCCGCACCCGTGACGGTGTCCGTGGCGGTGCCCGTGTCCGTGACCAGGACTTCCAGCTCGGCCGGCCCGTACGTGAGGGTGACCTCGGCGGTCGGGGACGGGGTGGTGCCACCGTGCTTCAGCGTGTTCGTCAGGGCCTCCTGCACCACGCGATAGACCGTCAGCTGACGTCCTGCGGTGGGCGGTACCGGTGGGGGCGTGCCGTGGACGTTCAGACACACGGGAAGACCCGCCGTCCGTACGCCGGTGAGGAGTTCGGCCAGGTCGTCCAGGGTCGGCTGCGGGGCGCGGTCGGCCTCGGTTGGGTGGTCCCGCAGGACACCGAGCAGGCGGCGGAGTTCGGTGAGGGCCTGGCGGCTCGTGGTGCCGATGGCTTCGAGGGCCTGGGCGGCCCGTTCCGGGCTCCTGGCCGCCGCGTAGGCGCCGCCGTCCGCGAGGCCCGTGATGACGGACAGGTTGTGGCCGATGATGTCGTGCATCTCCCTGGCGATCCGGGTCCGTTCGGCGGCGGCCGCGAGGAGGGCCTGCTGGTCGCGTTCCAGTTCCAGCCGGTGGGCGCGGTCGACGAGGGCCTCGGTGTACTCCTTGCGGGTCCGGACCACGATTCCGAGCAGTGCGGCGAGGGCGAACGCCCAGAGGTGGGGGGCGATCAGCGGGTCCCAGCTGCGCGGGTGGCGCACCGCGCCGGCCAGGAGCGGGGCGACCACCAGGGCGCCCGCCCACGCCAGGGCCCGCGCGGGCAGCCGCAGCGCGATGTTGAAGACGGCGATCTCCTGGAGGTGGGCGGCCTGGATGACGGCCCCGGACCAGGCGTTCACCAGGGAGACCGGGGCCATGAACGCCAGTACGGCCAGGGGGTGCGTGCGCCGCCACAGCAGTGGTGCGGAGAAGGCGACGCTCATCGCCAGGACCAGTGTCCCGGACACGTTCGGGTCGAGGGCGACGGTGCGCCAGCCGCCCGAGGTGACGTCGAGGACGGCGAACAGTACCCAGGACGCGGCCGGCAGCCCGTTCCAGACCATCGGCCGGCGTCGGTCGAACGCGCGGACCCGCTGGAGCAGGCGTTGTACGGGACCGATGAGCCGGGTGGAGCCGGGAAAGGTGTCCGGGGCGGCCTCCTGGACCCGGCCCCTGTCGTCGTTCGTCACACGCCCATCCTCGCGGTTCGTCATGCCCGGGTCATGCGTCGCGTCGGCGGAGCAGTAGGGCGGCCGCGCCCAGGATCGCTCCGGCCCACAGGCACAGGGCGAGCACGGCGCCGCCCGGGGATGCCTCGCCCGCGAGCGGGGTGGCGGAGCCGAGGGCGCCCGCCGCCTGGGTGGGGAAGTACTTGATCGCGCTCTCCACGGCGTCGTACGGAAGCATGGAGAGGACTTCCGGCAGGATCATGACGCCGCCGATGTAGGCGCCGATGGCGCCGGGAACCGAGCGGAGCAGGGCGCCGAGGCCGAGTGCGATCAGGCTGAGCAGGGTGGTGCCCGCGGCGTTGCCGACGATCGCGCGGAGCACCCCGGGATCGCCGAGCGAGGCGGCCTGGTCGGTGTCGTCGAGGAAGAGCTGTGCGACGAGGAAGGCGAGCAGGGCGGTGGTCGTCATGACGACGAGGACGGTGGCGGTGAAGACCGCCGCCTTCGCCCACAGGACCGGGAGCCGGCGGGGGACCGCGGTGAGCGACGCGCCGTGGGCGGCGTACGAGCGTCCGCCGATCGTCGAGCGGCCCCGGGTGGGTGCGTCGAGCCCGAGCAGCATGCGCATCGTCGTCGACTTTCCGACGCCGTTCGGGCCGAGGAAGCCGGTGACGGTGCCCGGCCGGACGGTGAAGTCGAGGCCGTGGACGACGGTCGTGTCGCCGTACCGCTTGGTGAGTTCGTGAGCCCTGATCATGCGACCGACGCTACGGAGCGGGCCCGTGGCGGGCGTCGGCCCCGGGGCGGGACGTACCGGTGCGCGTAGTACCGGGGTACGACACCGGGTACGGGACCGGGTGCCGGGGCACGTGTCCGGCGGCGGGGCGGAATGTTGTTTGCGCAGGTCGGACGGCAGGGGCAGGATCGGCGGATGGAACATGTGATTCGAGTCGTACGTGCCGAGGAGTGGGATCGGGTCAAGGAGTTGCGGCTGGCCGCACTGCGGGACCCGGTCGCGTCCATCGCGTTCCTGGAGACGTACGAGCAGGGCGTGGCCTATTCCGACGCGTTCTGGCAGGACCGGGCGCTCAATGCTTCCGAGGCCGGGAACGGTGATGTGCGGCAGTTCGTGGCCGTCGCCCCCGACGGGCGGTGGGACGGCAGCATCACCGTGCTGGTCGAACGGCCGGACGCGGAGGCGCGGTTCGGTGAGGCGGCCGGGGTGTACCAGGCGCATGTGGTCGGCGTGTTCGTACGGCCCGAGGCGCGTGGCCGGGAGCTGGCCGAGGAGCTGTTCCGGGCCGGGACGGACTGGGCCTGGTCGTTGGAGGAGCCGCGGATCGAACGGGTGCGGCTGTATGTGCACGAGGACAATCTGCGGGCCGCGGCGTTCTACCGGCGGATCGGGTTCGTGGCGACCGGCCGGTCGGTGCCGATGCCGGGCGACCCGTCCAAGCGCGAACTGGAGCACGCGGTGAGCCGTCCGGAATGAGCGACCGGAGCGACCGGAGTGAGCGGGTGGTGCGAGCGGTGGTATCGGTGGGGGCGGGGGGTGTCAGCGCGAGACGGTGAGTTCCTGGGTCCAGCGGGCGCGGGCCTGTTCGCGGGAACGGAGGAGGACCAGGGCCGACAGGCCCATGGCCTGACCGGTCGACAGCAGCTCCGGAAGCCGGGGGAGCGGGGCCACGGCGGCGACGTCGTCGAGCACGAGCGTCATTGGTGGGTCGAGCCGACCGTCGGTTGACCGTGCGGCCAGGCGGCGGCCGTGCTCGACCACGTATGAGGCGAGTGCTGTGAGCAGGGGCATTGCCCCCGGCCCCGAGCGGGGGTCCTCGATCGGCTCACCCACCACATAGAGGGTGCCCCCTTCGGCCACGAAAGATTCCAGCACCAGCGAATCGGCACGGTTCGGCGTGCAGGCTTCGCGGATGTGGACCGAGGAGAGCACGGCGAAGGCGCGTACCGTCAACGCCTGTGCCATCTCCCGGCGTTCGGGGTGCGAGGTGAGTGCGGATTCCAGCAGTCCGGCGAATCCGGAGGCCGCCTTGGGGTGCGTACGGAGCAGGCGCACCGGCTCGTGGGCGCTGTTGCCGAGGGCCCAGCGGTGGACCTGGCGGAAGGGCCGGCCGTCGATGGCGGCGGCGTGCAGCCAGCACCGCAGGAGTGTTTCGGCGGTGTCGGCGGTCGCCGCGTCGATACGGGCCTGCGGCCGGACGGGGGCCAGGAGGGCGGTGGAGCGGGCGGTGGCCGTCTCGGGCTGCTCGCAACCGGCGGTGGGAGACCAGTGCAGCCGGGCCGGGGTGTCGCAGAGGTGGCCCGGGTCGTAGACCAGGACCGGGCCGAGCTTGGCGCGGGCGTCCTTCGTCTCGGCCCAGACGGTGGGGTCGGAGGTGACGACGAGCGCGGGCCCGTCGGCCTCGTGGATGGCGTGGACCGCGGCGGGGCGGCGGGTGGCGGCGGAGCCGTAGACGACGAGGGGTGTACGGGGGGAGGGGAGCGTGGGCAGGGCGGCGGCTGCGGGGTCTGGGGAGCCGGTGGAGCCGATGAGGCTTGTGGGGCTTGTAGGGCTTGTGGAGTCCGTGGTGCTTGCGGGGGCTGTGGTGCTTGTGAGGGTGGAATCTGCGGCCGCGGCGCCGGTGGTTCCTGGTGCGGGAATGGTGGGTCGGTGCGTGTCGGCGGATTCGTGGAGTCCCGACAACGGCTCCGTGATCTCTTCCGCCGCCGTGTTCGCGGACTCCCGCGGGTCTCTGCGGGGGGCCGGGGCGGAGGCTTCGGCGTACTGCTGCTCCGGCTCGTGGGCGTACCCCCGTCGCTGCTCCCGTTCCCCTTCCCGTTCCTGTTTCCGCTGCTTCCCTCGCTTTTCCTGCTTCTGCTCCAGGTGCTCGTACCGCTGCTGTTCCTTCTTCTCCAGGCGTTCGGCGCGCTGTCCGGCGCGTACGACCCGCCAGCGGGCCAGGACGCCCAGCACGAACACCGTCAGGACCAGCAGCACCATCAGTTCGCCTATGAACAGGCCCCAGAAGAGTCCGTAGCCCGAGAGTTCGTCCGCCGGGGTGTTCGGCCAGGCGGCCGGGAGGTCGTGCGGTGCGGTGACGAGTCGGCGCATCGCGAGAGGGGTCTTGGGGAGCGTGACCCCCTCGGGCCAGGCGCCGTGCGCGAACAGTCCGGCCAGGCCGGTGGCCATCCACGCCAGCAGCGTCAGCCCGAGCAGGAAGCCCAGCAGGCCGATCAGCAGGCCGTCCGGGATGCCGCCGCCGGTGCCTGCGCTGCCGCCGGTACGTTCCTCAGCGCGCCCCGCCACGTCAGGCCACCGTTGACTCGGACGACTCGTTCAGCCGTTGCTGGTGCTCGATCCGCGCGGCGCGTTCCTCCGCCTCCAGGTCGGCGGCGCGTACGTCGTCCGGGAGGAGTTCGGCCGCGGAGGACTCGGTCATCGCGCGGTCGGTGAAGACGAGGGGGCGTTCGGCTTCGGTGATCAGGTGTTTGACCACCTGGACGTTGCCGTTGACGTCCCAGACCGCGATGCCCGGGGTGAGGGTCGGGATGATCTCGACCGCCCACCGGGGCAGGCCGAGCACCCGTCCGGTCGCTCTGGCCTCATCGGCCTTCTGGGCGTAGATCGTTCGTGTCGACGCCATCTTCAGGATCGCCGCGGCCTCGCGGGCCGCCGCCCCGTCGACGACGTCGCTGAGGTGGTGGACGACCGCCACGAACGACAGACCGAGGCGTCGGCCGAACTTCAGCAGGCGCTGGAAGAGCTGGGCGACGAAGGGCGAGTTGATGATGTGCCAGGCCTCTTCCACCAGGAAGATGCGTTTCTTCCGGTCGGGCCTGATCCAGGTGTGCTCCAGCCAGACGCCGACGATCGCCATCAGGATCGGCATCGCGATGGAGTTGCGGTCGATGTGCGAGAGGTCGAAGACGATCAGCGGGGCGTCGAGGTCGATGCCGACGCTCGTGGGGCCGTCGAACATGCCGCGCAGGTCACCGTCGACCAGTCGGTCCAGGACGAGGGCGACGTCCAGGCCCCAGGCCCGTACGTCGTCCAGGTCGACGTTCATCGCCTCGGCGGACTCGGGTTCCGGGTGGCGGAGCTGTTCGACGATGTCGGTCAGGACCGGCTGGCGGTCGGTGATCGTCTCGTTGACGTAGGCGTGGGCGACCTTCAGTGCGAAGCCGGAGCGTTCGTCCAGGCCGTGGCCCATGGCGACTTCGATGATGGTGCGGAGCAGGGCGAGCTGGCCGGTGGTGGTGATCGAGGGGTCGAGCGGGTTGAGCCGGATGCCGCCGTTGAGCGCGGCGGTCGGGTCGAGGCGGATCGGGGTGAGGCCGAGCTCCTGGGCGATGAGGTTCCACTCGCCGACGCCGTCCTCGCCCTGGGCGTCCAGGACGACGACCTGGCGGTCGCGGAAGCGGAGCTGGCGGAGCACGTAGGTCTTCTCCAGCGCGGACTTGCCGTTGCCGGACTCGCCGAGGACCAGCCAGTGCGGGGCGGGGAGCTGCTGCCCGTACAGCTGGAACGGGTCGTAGATGTAGCCCTTGCCGGAGTAGACCTCGCGGCCGATGATCACGCCGGAGTCGCCGAGGCCGGGGGCTGCGGTGGGCAGGTAGACGGCCTGGGCCTGTCCGGTCGATGTGCGGACGGGCAGTCTGGTCGTCTCCACCTTCCCGAAGAGGAAGGCGGTGAAGGCGTCCGACAGTGCGGACAGCGGGTCTCGCATGGCGTGACCGACCTCCCTCTCGTTTCTCTCGGTCGTCGTCCGTGGCTGGTGGGTCGTCGATGGCTGGTGACCGGCGGCCGGTGGGGCCGGCCGGTCCGGGGTTCCGTCGGCTGCCGGTGGTGTGGGCGGCGGTCGGCGGTGGGTGGTCGGTGGTCAGCGGCGGATGCCGGTGGCGAACGGCAGCGTGTTCACGAAGGCGCGGTGGTGCTCGCGGTCGCACCACTCCAGTTTGAGATACGACTTGCCGGCCGAGGCCCGGATCGTCCGTTTGTCGCGGGCGAGGGCCTCGGGCGAGCGGGACGACACGGTGATGTACCCCACCAGGTTCACCCCGGCGGCGCCACTCGCGAGATCCTCACCCCGCTGGTCGAGCCGGCCGTGCGCGGCGATGTCGCGGGGGTCGACGGTGCGGTTCATCTTGGCCTGGCGGTTGGCTTCCGCCTCGTCGTTCGTCTTCTCGGTGAGCATCCGCTCGATGGCGACCTCGGTGGGTTCGAGGTCCATGCAGACCGCGACCGTACGGATCACGTCGGGGGTGTGGACGAGGAGCGGGGCCAGGAAGTTGACGCCGACGGGGGTCATCGGCCATTCCTTCACCCAGGCCGTGGAGTGGCACCAGGGCGCGCGGGTGACCGACTCGCGGGTCTTGGCCTGGAGGTACGTCGGCTCGACCGCGTCCAGTTCGGCCGGCCAGGCGTTGCGCTTGGTCATGGCCTGGATGTGGTCGATGGGGTGGTCGGGGTCGTACATCGAGTGCACGAGGGAGGCGAGCCGGCTCTGGCCGAGCGGCTGGCGGACCCGGATGTCGGCCTCGGCGAGGCGGGCGCAGATGTCGGTGAGCTCGCGTGCCATGACGACGGCGAGCCCGGCGTCCCGGTCGAGTTTGCGGCCGGTCCGGGCGGCGCGGGCCATGGCGTTGGCCTCGGCGGCGAGCTCGCGGGTGTAGTGCATGCAGGCGACCAGGTAGGCGCGGTGCTGCTCGCTGGAGGTGGAGACCATGGACTGGAGCTGGTCGTACGACTCCTGCAGCCAGGCCGGGGAGGACTTGTCGCCGCGCTGGGCGACGTCCTTGGCGTGTGCGTCGGGGTCGGCGGGGAGGGTGCGGGCCAGCATCTGGAGGCGGGTCACGAAGCCGTCCCCGTTGGCGACGTGCTTCAGCAGGGTGCCGAAACGGTCGACGAGCGCTTCCTGGTCCTCGCTGTCGCGCAGGCCGACGCCGGGGCCCTCGATCTCGATCGCGGCGGTGACGGTGCGGCGGTCGGCGTGCAGGAGTACGGCGATCTCGTCCGGCCCGAAGGGTGCGGAGAGCCAGTTGATCCGGCCGATGCCGGGGGGCGGTCCGATCTCGACCTCGCGTCCGTCGACGCCGACGCCCGCCTCCATGGCGGCGGAGCGGTAGGTCGTGCCGCGGCGCAGGGTGCGCTTGTAGCTGCGGTTGATCTCGAACCATTTGTAGAAGGTGCGGTGCTTGTACGGGAGGTACACGATCGCCAGGGCGAGGAACGGGAACCCCGTGAGCAGCGCGATCCGCAGGGACAGGACGGGGACGATCAGCCCGCTCATCATGCCGAGGAACGCGCCGACGATGATCAGGGCGATCTCGCCGGTCTCGCGGTTCTTGCCGACGATCGCGTTCGGCCGGGCCCGGCCGATGAGATACGTGCGGCGGGGCGCGATCGTGTGGGACGGAGTCGTCAACGCCCTCCACCTCCCGTGCTGTTGTTGCCTGAACTGCCTGATCCGCCGCCTCGGTGGGAGCGGCTGCCGTGCGGGGTGCCGGAGGTCGGTGCCGATCCGCTGCGCGGCGACGGCGCGGAGGCGCCGCCGGAGCCGCGGGAGCTGTGCGCGGCGACACCGCCGCTGATCGGATTGGCGGGCCTGCCTCCGCCGTTGCCGCCGTCCGAGCCGCTCTGGCCGCTGCGGCCGCTGTGCGTCTTGATGCCCTGGGAGACGAGGGCGGCGGGGGAGCTGACCAGCGCGGCGGCCTGGGAGCCGTCGGTGGCCTGCTTGCGGTTGGTGCGGGCGCCCTGGATCTCGTCGCCGAAGCCGGGGACGAACCGGTAGATCATCGCGGAGGCGAAGATCGCCAGCAGGATGATGGCGAGACCCGACACGACGGCGGAGAACGCGTCCGGGCCTTCGCCCTGGGAGAGCGCGCCGGCCAGTCCGAGTACGACGACGATGACGGGCTTCACCATGATCACCGCGATCATGATGCCCGCCCAGCGCCGGACGTGGCCCCACATGTTCTTGTCGACGAGCCCGGCGTAGACGACGGTGCCGAGCAGGGCGCCGACGTAGAGCAGGGCGGCCCGGATGACGAGCTCCAGCCAGAGGATGCCCGCGGCGAGGATCGACACGAGCGAGACGACGATCAGCATGATCGGCCCGCCGCCGATGTCGGAGCCCTTCTTGAGCGCTTCGGCGAACGATCCGAAGAAGACGTCCGTCTGCCCGCCGGAGGAGGTGGCGATGACCTCGGTGACGCCGTCGGTCGCGGAGACGATCGTGTAGAGGATCAGAGGGGTGAACGCGGAGGCGAGCACCGTCAGCCACAGGAACCCGACGGCCTCGGAGATCGCGGTCGTCAACGGCACGCCACGGATCGCCCGCTTGGCCACGGCGAGCAGCCACAGGACGAGCGTGAGGATGGTGGAGGCGGCGAAGACGATCGCGTACTGCTGGAGGAACTTGGTGTTCGTGAAATCGACGTTGGCGGTGCTCTTCACGGCCTCGCTGAGCTTGCCGACGATCCACGCGGCGGCGTCGGCGCAGCCGCGGGCGAGGGAGGAGAGCGGGTCGAGGGAGTCGTTCAGGCCGGAGCGAGCGGTGTCGGCGGCGGGGGCGCCGGCGTCGCCGTCCTCGCAGTACTGCTTCGCAGGACCGATCAGCAAGTCACAGGCATTGTTGCTCGCGCTGGGACTGGGACTCGGTGCCGTAGGGGTGGGCGAAGGTTCGGCGAAGGCACGAGCCGAGAAGAGGACAACAGCTGTTTGAACCGTTGCCAGTGCGGCGATGACGGAGCGGGCTCGAAGGCGCAGGCTATCGGGCATATGTGAAGCCTCCGTACTCCTCAACAGCCTTGCTGATCTCGTCCGAGGTAGAGGCGGCGACATCGCCGGGAACTGGGGCGGGGCCGTCTTTCTGCGTGTCGCTGACGGCCTTCCAGCCGTCGTTTGTCCAGCTGAGTTGTACGGTCCAGGTCTTCCACGAGGTTCTGACGGGGTCGGTGGATCCTGCTCCGGACATACCGATCAGTCCCGTGTACCAGACCGACACCTTGGCCGTGTCGCCCTCGAAGGATTCGACCTTCGTCCCCACGGGGATCGTTCTTGAGACGAATGTGCTGCCCTGCGGGGCGTTCCCGGAAGGGTCCAGTCCCAGCTTCGCGAGGAAGTCGGCGGAGTATGCGGTGTCCTGCGGTCCTCTGAGTTTCGCCGCTGCCTCAGCTGTGTAAATGGTGTTCACGATCTCGTGACGGCTGTCTTTCTTGAACATCCCGACAGAGCCCAGCGCCACCGCGTAATTGGACGCCGCGCTCTGCGCCCCCTGCTCGTCGTGGGCGAACCCCGACGGGATCGTTCCGTTCTTCCCCGTCACCGGCTTCGTTCCCGTGGCCGCCGTGGACGACGAGTCGGGCTTGCTTCCCGCGCCCCCCGAACCGTCGCCGTCGTCGTTCCTGTCGCCGCCGCCCATGTTGGCGAAGGCGATGGCCGCGAGGAGGAGGACGACCACGCCGACCACCGTGACGAGGGAGCGTGGTTTGCGGGCGGGGCGGCGGGAGGCGCCGTAGCCGTCGCCGCCCTCGCCGTCGGGAAGTCGGGTACGGGTCTGGCGCGTGCCGCCGATGGTGCTGTACGCATCGTCGGTACGGACCGAGTCGCCGCCGTAGCCGCTCTCGTCGCCGTGGCTCATGCCGCGTACGCCCCCTCAACCGTTTCCTGAACCGGGTAGTACGACGGTAGCCGTGCAGGTTTCCGCGCGGACGCGGTGTGATGACTCGACATCAGGGAGACGCAACCTCTGCCGGTGGGCACGACGGACGGGTGGTGGGGGTGGGCGGGACTGCCCCTGGCGTGGAACGACTGCCGGTCAGACGGCCATTCCGTAGACGATGGTGAACACGGTTCCCAGCGATCCGATGATGAACACACCGGTCAGACCGGCAACGATCAGCCCCTTGCCCTGCTCGGCGCTGAACGTGTCGCGCAGGGCCGTGGCGCCGATGCGCTGCTTTGCCGCACCCCACACCGCGATGCCGAGGCACAGCAGGATGGCGATGGCCATCACGACCTCGATCATTACGCGGGCCTCGTTGCCCAAGGTCCCGAACGGCCCCCAGTTCGGGGCGATTCCGCCGATGATGGTGGTGATGTCGCCCTTTTCCGCTGCCAGGATCATGTAAGTCACCGCCCCTGTTGGGTAGTTCATTGCCCCCTGCCGCACGGCACGGGTCGCTCTCTATCTTCGCTGATGAAACTGCTCTGGCACGACGACTTGACGGCTCTCTTTACCCGGATCCCGCACGTTTGACCGATCCGGCTGCCCTGACCAGCGGATCGAGCCGGATGTGACCGAATACGTATGGTTACTCTGTGTATCACGGGGGGTGACCCCGGGCAATGATTGCCATTCCGCCACCCTGGCCGAGACTTTTGTGCAGGCCTCGACAGGTCCCCGACCTGGTCGGAGCAGGGGCGCTCAGAGCAGAGGGTGGCGCGGTACGGGAGGCCGGGGCGGGGTCTTCCAGGATCGTGGTGGCCGGAAATCGCACCAAGTGCCGTCGAAGGGAAACGTTCCGGCCTCGGCGAGCCGTGCGACCGAGTGGCCCTCGTCGCGGATGGCAGATGCCTCGTCGGCCGACCAGTAGGCCGGATCGCCGGTCTTCTCGGCGAAGGACTCCTCGTCCTTCCACCGCCAGCTCCGGTCCGGGGCCACGTTGATGTCGAGCTCGTGGTCGGCGATGTCGATGTCGTCGCCGCGGTGGATCCGGCGCTCCAGGTTCACGTACCAGCCGCGGAACTTCTGTCGACGGCCGAAGAGCCAGAGCACCGAGTGCGCGGCGCCGTTCGGCTGGTAGAAGAGCGCGTTGCCCATCGGCCACCGGTCGGCGACCACCGGGTATCCGCCGGCCGGGCGGTCGCCCGGGGCGATGTCCCGCAGGTGCGCCCCGTTCGGAAGGTCCGTGCGCCACATCGGGGTGCCGGTCTCCATCCACACCAGCTGGCCGCTGTCGGTGCGCTCGACGAGGCGTACGGGCACCGACGCGCTCAGGTGGCCGCCTATGAAGAAGTTCCAGTGGAGGATCCGGCCCGGCTCGTCGTTCATGCCGTTGATCGTGCCCGCGCCGCGCAGGTCGGACACGTGACCGGACACATGTCCGGATCATCTGCCGGATCTGCCGCGTAACGGACCTGTCGGGCCGTCACGCGGGGTTCGGCCGAGGGGGCAGGGGGGTGGCCGAGTCGTCATTCGGTGCTCGGTCGAGCCGTCGTACGGTACGCGGCCGCTACGGACCGAACGCGCGGCGGCAGCCCGCGCGGCAGTGGCCCGTACGGCAGTGATCCGGGCGGTGACGGGTCGTACGGTGGCTTTTTCGGGGCCGTGTCGGGGCGGTGCCTCAGTCGGAGGCGATGCCCCGGGCGGCGAGGATCTCCTCCTTGAACGGGACGCCCAGTCCGCAGTCCCGGGCGCCGACGATCCGCCGCAGGTTCGGCAGCAGGTCGAGGTCGTCGAGCGAGCCCACGTCGAACAGATCGTCCTCGCCGTCCCAGACGGGGGAGCACTCGTAGTACACCTGGAGCCCGCCGTCGACGAGGAGGGTGTCCACCGTCGCCAGCAGTTCCTCGCTGATCTCCAGCGCCTCGAAGTAGGTGCGGGCCTCGTCGAGCACCGTGTAGGCGAGGTCGTTGTCGAACGCGTAGAGCTGTGCGTCGTTGGCTCCCTTCGCCTTCAGGCACTCGTCGATGCTGAAGGCCGGGGTGAGCGTCTTGTCCTGGTACATGAGTTTTTCGATGACCAGCAGTTTGAAGTTGAAGTCGCGAAAGGCGGGCATGCCGGGACCTTATACAGGCCCTCCGACACAGGCTCCCGAGCGCAGGGAACACAGACTTCCGAGCGCGGGGAGCCGGAGCGGTGGGACTGCAGGACTGTCAGTCCCGCCTGCCAGACTCGTACACATGACCAGCAGCACCGGATCTTCCGTTCCGCTCCCGGCCAATCACCGTGTCTCCGAGACGTACGTCGACTGGGCGCGCGTCCATGCCCCGGAGGCCGAGGCCGAGGCCCGTGACGTGCTGGAGAAGGCGGACCGGGGCCGGCGCGGGGCGTGGGAGAAGCCAGGACGGTTCGTGGGCGAGGCGGAGCGTCTGGCCCGGGGACTGCCAGTCGCTCATCTGCCGTGGTTCTGGGACACCATCGGGCACTGGATGCTGGAGACGCACCGCCGTTCCGCCGCCCGCGCGTACGGGTACGCGCGGGCGGCGGAACGGGCGCACGAGCTGCCCGTCGACCCCGGCTGGAGGTGGGCGAACCTCCGGCTGTTCGCCCGGTTCGGCGCGCTTCCGGCCACCGAGATGGGCGGCGCCCCGGCCTGGCTGGCCGAGGTGTTCGAACCGGGCGACGCGCACCGCGAGTTCGTGGGGCTGCTGACCGTCTGGGCGGCGTCGCCGGGGGAGCTTCCCGCCGATCTGGCCCGCCGGGTCCGGGACTCCGCGCGCACGGCCGGTCTCGGCGCCGACGAGGAGGCGCGGGTGCTGGGCGAGGTGCTCGCGTCCGCCCGCGGCAAGGCCGTGCCGGACCGCCTGTTCGACACGGCGCTCGGTCCGCTCGCCGCCCACCGGCCCGGCGACGACCTGGCCGCGGCCCTGCTCGACCTGTTCCCCGAGTCGAAGAACGACGCGGCGGCCTGGCTGCGGCTGCTCATCGGCTGTGGGGCCGCCGACGCCGCCGCGGCCGGCCGGATCGCCCCGGAGGGCGGCCTCGGCGAGTGGCTGCGGCGGTACGCCGCCCGGTACTCCCACCGCAGGTCCGACGGTGGGGTGTGCCGCCAGGCCATGCCCGTCGAACTCTTCGACCTGGTGGCCCGGTTCGCGCCGCTGCTCAAGGCGGACGGCACCCCGGTCCGGCTCCACGAGGACCGCTACCGGTGGCAGCACCTGGACGCCGACCTCCTCGACGTCTGTCTCGCCGAGGGCGTCCCCGTCCACGACCCCGGCCCCGCCGTCCCCCTGGAGTTCTGGGACGGGCAGGCGCGGCGCGATCTGCGGGCCCTCGCCTCCGACCCCGTGTTCGGCCCCCGGCTCGAAGGCACGGTCCACGCCGGGCTTCGGTCCCGCGGCGGCACCGCCATCAGCCGGCTCCCGCACAATCCGGGCATCGCGGCCGAGGTGCACGGCCGGATCGAGAAGCTGCTCGACACCCTGCGCGGCGGCGGACTCGCCGCGGCCGACGAGGCCGTGGACGAGCTGCACGGCCTCCTCGACCGGCCCACCGCCGTCGCCCTGGAGGGCATCGACGAGGCCCTCGCCGCGCTGGACCTCACCGGCCCGCTGGCCCGTGCCCTGCGCGCGGGACTGCCCGAGGAGCTGGGCTGGCCCGCCCTGGAGGAGACCCTCGCCGCATTCCGGCCGGACGAGACGGTGCACGTCACCTGCACCTGGCCGGTGCTCACCGTGTACGGGGAGACCCGTGCGTTCGCCGTCGACCACGCGGGCCGGTGCGGCGAGCACACCCTGGAGCTGCCGGAGGGCGTCGGCCGCCCCACGGTGCACTGGGTCGGCGGCCAGTTCCTCGTCTCCTGGCCGGGCGCGGGCGACGACGGGTCCGGTACGGCGGCGTACTGGTCAGGCAGCCCCGCCGACACATTCGAACCGGAACAGTCCTACGGGCTCCGCCCCTACGGCGGCAGCATCCAGGGCGGCCTCGGCTACCAGTTCCGGACCCCGGACGGCGGCGGCCGGTTCGACGGCGAGAACGTGCTGCGTCCCGGCGACACCAAGGGCATCGGTCACCGCGACTACCAGATGTACGACGGCCGGGACTTCTGGAGCACCGAGGTGTTCGGCGAGGACCACCGCAGGGGGTGGGCCCGGCTGGACCCCGTCACCGGTGTGCCCACCGCCGACCGCACCCTGCCCGAGTTCCACTCGCCCGACACGTTCCCGGACGGCACCAAGCCCTTCCCCGACCACCGCATCCTCGCCGAACTGCCGCCCGGCGCCCCGCCGTCCCCGCTCGGCCAGGACGGCAGGCTCACCGGCTGCCGGGTCAACCACCGCACTCCGTACGCAGGTCCCTCGCCCCGCGAGTTCGAGCTGGAGTCCGTCGACGGCCGTACCGCGTCCTACCGCACCACCACCTGGGGCCGCCGCCCGTGGGGCATTCTCGGCCTTCCGGCCGGTGGCGAGGACACCGTCCTGGTCGGCAGTACCACCGTCCGCTGCCACGCCGCCGGGGACAACTCGCTGCTCTGGCAGGTCCGGGGCTTCCCCGGCAGCCGCCACGGCGGACCGGTCCGGGCCACCCTCGGCGAGCAGGCCGGGCCCGTGCCGCCGCCCGCCTTCTGGCACTTCCTCACCCCGCGCGACGAGCAGTCCTCCCGTGCACTGCGCGCGGTCACCGACGAGGCCGTCCGCGAACTGCTGCGGGCCGAAGCCGACACCGACACCGACACCGGCACCGGCACCGGAACGGGAATCGGAACCGGGATCAGCACCGGCGCGGATACGGGTGCCGAGGCCGGAACCGGGATCAGCACCGGCATCGGAACCGGAACCGGAACCTGTGCCGGGCTGCCCGGGGTGACCGACCCCCGCGTCCGGCAGGGCGTCACCCGCGCCGTGCGGCTCGCCGCCGATGTGCTGCACCGCCTGCGGGAGTTGGCGCACCGGGTGGCCGTCATGCGCTCCGGACCGGTCGTCGAGCTGCCCGACCCGGTGCCCGACACCCGGCTCGTCCCGGCCCTGCACGACCTGCTGGCCCAGCTGCGGGGCTACGAGGAACGGCCGCCGCAGCCGCAGCCGGCCCTCCTCACCGCAATCGCCGCCGACGGCCGGTATCTGCGCGGCGAGATCGACGACGAGGTGCGGGTGCTGGCGCTGCCCGCTCCTCCGCCCGAGTGGGCGGCGCTGACCGGCCGGATCGACGCCGTGGCCTGGCGGGCGGTCGTCACCGCCACCCCGGACGAGCACCGGCAGGCCCTCACCGCGCTGCTCGACGTGTGGAGCCGCCAGCCGTTCGCGGAACGGGGCACCACCTGGCGCATCGGCCGCGCGCCCGAGCCCCGGATCGCCGAACTCCGCTCGTCCGGCGGCCCGGTGGCCTCCGGACCGGTCCGCAGCGACCTCGTGCCCTTCATCCACCGGGCCGCCGACCCGGCGCCCGCCGGTGCCGAGGAGTGCGAGACACACACCGTCACGGGTGACGACACCACCCGGCTGCCCCGCCTGCTCGCCCTCCTCACCGAACGCGGCCCGCTGCCGGTGCCCGAGGAGGCCGTGGACCTGTTCCGGTGGCGTACGGGGGTGCCGCGCGCGATCGCCGCCCTGGTTCTCGACGGTTTCGCCGGCAGCGACGACTACGCGGCGCACCTGAAGCTGTGCCGCGCCAAGCCGTACAAGGCCGACCGGGCCCTCGTGCACGCGTACGGCGACCTGCGGCGGCGCCTCGGTCCCGTCGGCCGGCGCGCCGTGCTCGCCGCCGCCGTCCCCGCCGACCCGGCGGACCTCTGGGGCCCCGGCGGCATGACCGCCGCCGCGGAGCGGATGGCCGCCGAATGGTCCGAACGGCTCGCGGTCACCGCGTACGCCGACGACGGCAGCCACGCCGCCGCGCTCGCGGATGCCCACGGCCTGTCCGCCGCCTGGGCCACCGCCCTGCTCACCGGCCGTATGGAGGAAGCCCCGCTGGACGCCGACGGGATACGGGCCGCCGTCACCGCCCTCACCTGGGCGTTCACCGAGCGGCCGGTCGGCGATCCGGCCGCGACGGGTGCCCGAGCCCTGCTCGACGGGCTCACCGAAGCCCTTGCCGGTTCGCTCGCGGACATCTCCGCCGACGCCCCCGCCGACCTGCTCGCGGCCCTGCGCGCGCTGGCGGACCGCTCGGCGGAAACGCCGGTCCCGCCGGGCCAGTACGAGGCGAACCCGCTCTTCAGCGCCCCGGAGCTGGTGGGCGAGGTGGCGGCGGCCCTCGGCGTCAGCCGCGACGCGGCGTCCCTGCACCTCCAGCTGCACGGCCTCGACCGCCCGGCCGACCGCACCGTACGCCGCTGGAACACCTGGACCCTCGACCACCACCGCGCCGTCCGCAAGGAACTCACCGTCGCGAAGGCCCCCCGCCCCGCTGCCACTTCTGCCACCCCTGCGGCCGTCGTCCCGTCACCCGCACACGAACGGTTCGCCCGCGCCTGGGCGGAGGCGGACGCTCCTCCTCGGCGGTGAGGCCCGGAGCCCGGCGGTGAGGCCCGGAGCCCGGCGATGAGGCTCTCCCGCCCGGTGGCGTCACGTGTCGAACTCGCCCACCCAGGAACGGTCCAGAAGGCGGACGGGCAGGTACTCGGACTCGACCTCGATGGGGAAGCCCGCGTCGTACGCGAGGCATGCGACGGCCAGCGGCCCGAGGGTCAGAAACCCCGCGGTGTCTCCCGAACGCTCCGGCGTGCTTCAGTACGCCTTGTGGAGTTCCAGGGCCTCCACGAGCGCCTGGTTGAACCCGGCGTGGTCCTTGCGCAGGAACCGGTGGAAGAGGTTGAGCGGTGGGTACAGCACGCACTGGAGCAGATCGCGCGGCGTGATCGTGACGATGTCCGAATGGGACTGTTCGACGGCCGCCGTCAGTTCCTCCGGCAGCCCCGGCCGCTCGCGCCAGTACGTCTGCAGGGGGTCCACCCAGTGGTGGACGTACTCGTCGCCCTCGGCGCCGGACGACCGCAGGAGATCGAGCGAAATCCGGCACATTGCGTCCATGCGGGGCTGGTCGCGGCAAATAATGACGAACCAGAGTGTGGTCAGCCAGTTTCCGGCGTTTGCGTGGAACTGGGGACCCGTTGCATTGATGGTGCGCATTTCGTGTGCGATGCGCGTCTCGATCAAGCCTTCGGTGACGGAGGCATCCGCGCCAAACAGGCCGAAGCCGCCCGCCTCGCCAAGAGACCGACCACCGACCTCGGCATTCCACGCCCCTGTCCCGATTCGACAGGAGCTTGGCCCGTGTCGTGCTACCTGCCGATTCGCTCTTCAATGAACTGAGACACGCGAGCGAACCTGATCAACTCGTCTTCGGCCGGCGCACCGCTGTGTCCAACCAGTACGCCCAGCGTGACCAGACGGAAGATCAGCGCCCGCAAGAGCATCTGAGCACCCTCGGCGCCAGGGAGCGCCGAGTCCGCCAAGTGGTGTCCAGCCTGGTGATGGAGCAGGCCATCGACCACCACGATCGCATCCGCATAGGCAACCGGTCGCCAGTACGGCGAGAAGTCGATGATCGCGGGGGCGAGACGAGGCGCGAAGAGAACGTTTCCCGTCAGGTCTCCGTGAATGAGCTGCGCACGCGCGTCCACGGGTTCGCGGAGCGCCTGCAGTCTGGTGAGCAACTCGTAGATTTGCGCTGGTACTTGCGCATTTGCTTCGCCCCAGGCAACCCGATCAGCCACCGCCCACGGGTGCTGGCGCACGTCCAGTCGATCAGGACGCGGCACATCCCTGAGAGCCTCATGGAAAGCTCTGCCCGCAGCCAACAGAGAATCCCACCTGCCGGCAGGCCCCGGCTCGCCTGTCAGGAATCGGGTCGCCACCCATCCCCCGACGACGAAACCGCCGCTCACGGAACGCAGAAATTGCGGGACACGAAAGTCCTTCCGTTTCTGCAGACCGTCCATCAGCCTCGCGGCCCACTCCACGTCCGCACTGTCACCGGTCGGCTTCAGCACGACATCGCCCACTCGGACACTCTGCCCCTGGCCTCCTTCAAGCGGCTCAGGCCGTCCAGTGAGCTGGAACGCCTTCAGAACGGACGGCGGCGGCAGGGCTGTGTCGGTCACAGGAGTCACACCGGGCATCTTTCAGGACTGGCACCGTCTCACGCACCCGCGTTTCAGCGGACCTCCTCATCACCGGAGATCCCAGGTAGGGGGCGGCCTGGGCGATCCCGTCGAGCGCGTTGCCGAACACGTAGCCCCAGGTGTTGTCGTGCTCCTGGGGGTAGGGGATCGCCAGGTTCCCGGAACCGAGCTCCTGCGTGCTCGCCGAGTCGCCGGGCTGTTCGCGCAGCGGCGCGCCCGTCCGGAGCAGCCGCACGGTCGGCCCTCCGCAGGGCCGGGGGCGGGGTGGCTCCGGGAACGTGACGAACCGGCGGGCGACGGATTCTCCGTGTCGCCCGCCGGTCCGCCCACCTGCTGGTCCGTCCGCCTGCCCGCCCGCCGGTCGTGCCTGCGCCTTGCGGAGCCGGTCGCGCCTGCGCCTGTGGAGCCGGTCCCGTCTACGCCTTGCGGAGTCGGTCGCGCCTACGCCTTGCGGAGACGGGCGACGACGCCGTCGAGGTCGCGCTTGAACAGGTCGGGACGGACGAAGTGGCCGCCGGGCACCTCGTGCCACTCGTGCGGGATGTTCGCCTTGCCCAGCAGGCCGCGGAACTCCCGCTGACCGGCCAGGACCTGGGTCTCGTTGGCCGTGTCGAACCAGTTGATCGGGTCGGGGCTGGTGCCGGCGACCATGAAGACCCGCTTGTTGCGGTAGCTCTCGATGCGCTGGACCGGGTTGTCGGCGCTGACCCGGGCCTCGTCCCACAGCGGTGCGCCGTAGACCGTGCCGCCGCCCAGTTCGATGGCGGCGGAGGACACGTTGGCCCAGTGGGCGACCAGGCCGAAGTCGCGGCGCAGGCTGGCCGGTCCGGAGTGGGCGCTGACCGAGGCGAAGTGGCCGTAGTACTTGGCCGCGTACTTCAGCGCGCCGAAGCCGCCCATCGAGAACCCGGAGACGGCACGGCCGTTGTACTCGGCGTACGTACGGAAGTTCGCGTCGATCCACGGGAGCAGCTGGGCGATGTGGAACGTCTCCCAGTTGCGGGGGCCGACATTGGAGCTGACCGGGTTGGAGTACCAGCCCGCGTGGCCGCCGTCGGGCATCACGACGATGATCGGCTTGCCCGCGGTCCAGTCACGGATGCCCATGCGGTCGAAGGTGATGAAGTCCTGGTCGGTGCCGCCCCCGTGGAAGAGGTAGAGGACGGGGTAGGTGCGTCCGCTGGTGTGGTAGCCGTCGGGGAGCAGGACGTTGACGCCCGGGTTCCAGCCGATCGCGTCGGTCTGGAAGCGGTAGTACCACATGCGGCTGTTGCTCTCGTTGCGGTCCACGATGCGCAGCCCGAAGCCGTCTCCCGCCGCCTGGGCTGCGGTCGCCGTCCCGAGGACGCCGGCCCCGCCGAGGGCCGCCGCGGCGGAGAGCCCGCCGACGGTCTTCAGGACACTTCTGCGGGTGGGGCGGTGCTCGCTCAAGATGACCTCCTGGTCGGGAGTGGGGGAGTGGGGGGAGTGGGGGAGCGGGAGAGAAAGGGGGAAAGGGGGAAAGGGGGAAAGGGGGAAAGGGGAGTCAGTTGTCGGTGATCCAGGTGCCCTTGTCGGGGTGCCAGTGGATGGTGGCCTTCTGGAATTTCTGGGCCTTGCCGCCCGCTTCGTCGACTTCGTCGGTCAGGGGGTAGCCGAGTGCGCTTTCGTGCCCGGCGGCGTGGAAGGCGTCGTAGATCGCGCCGTGGACGGTGTGGGCACCGGTCTGCGGGGACCAGAGGAACAGGCCGCGCTGGAAGAACTGGTAGCGGCCCCGGGTGCCGTCCGGTGCCTGTGCGGCGTCCGCCTCGTCCGTGGTGGGGAAGCCCCAGCGGCGTTCCGCGTCCGTGTCCCAGAACTTCTTCAGGATGTCGCCGTAGATCGCGTGGGCCACGTCCGGGTGCCAGATGATGATCCCGTTCCGGAAGAGCTGGAAGCGCCCGCCGAGCGAGGAGTTCTCCTCGGCGCGGACCGGCCGGCCGAGCGGTCCGTCGGGGCCGCCCATGGCGGCGTATTTGGCGCCGATCGTGCCGTACGGCTGGAACGCCTCGGCCATCAGATTGCGGGCGGTGCCCTCTGCCTGGGGGTAGCGCTCCGGGTACGCGGAGCGCTGGACGGCCTGGGCCAGCTCGCCCGCGGTGGCCCAGCGGGGTTCCATCTGCTGGGCCACTTCGAAGAACTTGTTCGCCGCGTAGGCGACGTCGAGGCACTGGGCGGGTTCGCACCAGCCCATCGAGGGCCGCTGCTGGAAGACGCCGAGCGAATCCCGGTCTCCGCACGCCAGGTTGTTCATGCGGGACTCGACCCATCCCGCCTCGAAGCCGGCGAGCATCACCTTGTCGGACACGCCGCGGCGCTGCCCGACCTCGTAGACCTTGCGGGTCACCGCGATGTCCCGGTTCGCCGGAATGCTGCAGAAGAATTCGGCCGGGGCGGAGTTCCCGAGGGGGCCCGGCACATCGTTCGCGCTCTGCGCGAAGGCCGGGTTGCCGAGGCCGGACACGACCACCGCGACCAGCAGGACCGCTGATCTCCGAATCGCGCGTCGTTCGGTCGAGCCACGCACGTGTCTGCTCCTTCGTGTCAGAGGGGCCTTGCGGAGAAGGGGGGACTTGCCGAGCGCCAGGTGGTCGGCGTCGGCATCGGGGTCGGCTCGGGAGCCGTTCCCGGCGGCCGACGGCTCAGGGCAGTACTACGAGGTGTACGAGGTTGGGGGTGCGGCCCGTCGGCCAACGGTCCGCAAGGTAGTCAGGAGGCATCGGGCGGCACATCCGGAACGATCCGGAGTGACAGCCCGCGACGCGGATGCCGACACTCACCGCACGGGCTCGGGCCGCGGACAGTCGGGCACCCGGGGATGGTCCGTCGTGCGTACGGCGGGCAGCCAGGCCGAGGAGCGGGTGGCACCGGCCGGCAGACGGACCCGGTACCACTGGGTGGAACTCGCGTCCGACTCGTCGATGATGGGCGTCCCCTGGGGAAGGCGGCAGTAGACGGCGAGGACGTCGCCGTGCCACACCCGTGTCGGTACAACGTTGTCGATGGTGTACGGCTGAAGGGGATCGATCGCCAGGCCGAGGCTGCACTGCGGGCTCCGGTCCGTACGGCCCCGGCAGTCGTCGTCGGCGTTGAACACCCGTAGCCGCCCCGGCGGTTCACCGAGCGCGTCCGACGCGGCGTTGCCGACGGCGTGCGACCAGACCGTCGCGGCCACCGCGCACACCGCGACGGCCACCGGAACGGTGCGGCCCCACCGGCGGCGACGTGCCGTACGGGCCGAGGACGAGGGTGAGGGCGGGGGCGATTGTGCCGAACGGGACGACGGCGAGGGCGACCGTGCGGTGATGCGCGCCAGGAGGCTCTCGGCGCTGTGCGCGGCACGGTCGGCGTGGGTCGGGGCCAGGCAGTCGACGGCCAGGGCACGCCAGAACGGCGGCAGTGCGCTGTCGATCCGCAACGGCGCACGCCCCTCGGCGTACTCCTGGACCGCCGCGCCGCGTGCCGCCGGTGTCGCGCCGGGGAACGGCGAGGCGCCGGACGCGAACACCTCGTGGATCATGATGCCCAGGGCCCAGATGTCGGCGCTGGGCCGGACCTCCACGCCGTGTTCGCCGAGCGGGGCCTGCCAGCGCTCGGGCGGGAGGTAGTCCGGGGTGCCCATCGGCGGCGCGTACCCGTGGGTGCCGTCGGTGCCGGTCAGTTCGGTGGCGAGCCCGAAGTCCGACAGCTTGAGCGCGCCGTCGGCCATCAGCAGGATGTTCTCGGGTTTGAGGTCGCCGTGCACCCAGCCGCTGCCGTGCAGATGGGCCAGACCTTCACAGATCTCGGCGAACAGCCGGGCGACGTCCGTCTCCGCGGCTCCGGCGTCGAACACGTCCCGCAGACTGCGCTCGGCCCGCTCCATCACCAGCACGATCGCACCGTCCAGGAACGCCCGGTCCGGATCGCTGATCACGACGGAGTCCAGCAGGCGGATCAGCCTCGGGTGCCCGGCCCGGTGGCCGAGCTCGACCTCGCGCCGGGCGCTCTCCGCGACCTTGCGGGCCTGGCGCGGTGCGAGCCCCGCGGTCGGCAGGAACTTGAGCGCGACCTCCACCGGTTCCGCCGACCGCGCCGGTTCCGCCGACCGCGCCGGTTCCGCCGACCGCGCCGGTTCCGTAGGCTCCGCCGACTGCACCGGCTTCTCCGTCGGGCCGTGGACCAGCCCCTCCGCAAGCCCCTCCGCCGCCCCTTCCTCCGGGCCGTCGACCGCGCGGCCCGCGTAGACCGTTGCCCAGCCACCGGACGCGAGGGCTTCGGTGACCTCCCAGCGGCCGACCCGGTAGCCGCGCGGGAGCAGCTCCATGCGGTCACTTCCCGATGTGTCGCCCCGCGCATGCACCGTCTTCGCCTCCGGTCCCCCGCCCGCACCGGTGCGGGCCGCCGCCCCCGGTGAGTCCGCCGCACTCGGTGAGCCCGCGGCTTTTCGTGATCCTGCCGCAGCATCCCGTGGGCCCGCAGCGTTTCGAGGGCCTGCGGCTCAACTGCCCGGATCCCGCTCCCGGACGCGGGTGGTGGCCCGGGGCGGGAGCAGCGCCAGATGCTCCTCCCGTACGAGTCCGAACCGCAGCGCGATCCCGACGAGCGCCTCCCGTTTTCCGTTGCGGCGCGCCCCTCCCGATCCGTTCTCGACCGGGGCGCTGATCCGCATCTTCTCCTCGGCGAGGTAGTCGATGTGCGAACTGACCGCCCGAGCCTTCAACCGGCCGCACGCGGCGTGCCCCCGGAGCCGCTCGACGATCTGCGGGGTGGTCGGGACCGCGACCGGCGACTCGTCGCGCAGCCGCGGCTCGCAGAGCGCGACCAGGACCAGGAAGTAGAGGGCCGTCTCGTCCAGTGAGTACGCCATGACGGTGCGGCCGTCCCACGGGCCCGCCGGGCCGTCGGGGTCCAGGTAGACGTGGTCGGGTGCGAACACCTGGAAGGAGACGGTGGTGTTGCGGCGGGTGGGCAGCACGACCCGGGAGAACTCGAAGGGGATGGGGGCGCCGGCCCGCCGGGGAGGGACCCGCAGGTACTCACCGGCTCCCTCCGGGTTCTCCACCAGGTAGCTCTGGGTCCTGCTGTGGTTGCTGAGCTGCCAGTGGTCGTCCGTCACCCGGATCTCGCCGGCCAGCCGTGAGATGGCCTCGTCGTCGAGGCGCAGTTCGACCGGGATCGTCGCGGAACCCCGCCCGAAGCGCGCGGTTTCCCCCGGGCCGAGCCGCAACGTCACCGGATCACCGCACGGCACTCCTTCGACGTCACCGCTTCTCCGCGGCAGATAGACCACTATTCCGCTCAGTGTCCCCACCTCGCCCCGTGTCGGGTGACTCCCACGCCCCTCGAACGTTACCCACCCCGCGGAGCGGTCCCCGTCCGGATTCTGGTCGTTCTCGGGCTGCCAGCAGTACGTCCGTCACGATGCGGCGCTGTCTCGAAAGGAGCCCCGGCGGGGGCTCGCGCCGGGCGTCCAGCTTCGGGTTCTCGCACGGGGAGGAGTGCCCGATCCGGTCGGACGCTGCACGGAAGCCGACGTTCGGCAGGGAGTATTCGCCGTGGAGCACGGCTTTGCCCGCTTTGGCGAGCTGGCTTGATCTGGCGCATCCAACCGCCCCGGCCGACCGGCTGCCACGCCGACCGCCCCAACAACTGTCACGTCGACTGTCGCAGTGGCCTCAGCTCCTCGCCCTGCCGTCGTCGACGGCTTCGGCGAAGTGGTCGAACTCGCCGGCCGCGACGCCCTTGGCGAACGCCTCCCACTTGGCCCGGGTGGTCGTGACGATGTTGGCGGGGTCGCCGGTCTCCCGGAGGTGGACGGACCCGTCCGGGCCGAAGGCGATCTCGATCCAGGGACCGGGCCCCTCCGCACCCTCGGGCGCGGCCCGGACCCAGGTGAGTCCGGTGGGGACTGCGGGGTCCTCGGATGAATCAGGGGCCTCAGTCACGGGTGTGGCTCTCCTTGAGCATGCGTACGAGGGCGGCCCAGGCGGCGGGTGTGGTGCGGAGTATCGCCCCGGTGGGGTCGCCGGATTCGGTGAGGCCGACCGTGCCGGGGGCGAGGACGGCCATGTGCACACAAGAGTTGCCCTGGGCGCAGTAGGACGACTTCTGCCATGCGGGAGCGGACATCTCGGGTTCCTTCACGGGTCGCGGGTTCCTTCACGAGGCGCAGGTTCTTCACAGGTCACGGACGATGTTGTGGATGAAGTCCCTGGAGTCGTCGCGGTCCAGTGCCGTGGCCTCCATACGGCCGAGCAGTACGCGGTACTTCTCCAACTGGGCCTCGGTGTCGAGGAAGACGGGTCCGTGGGACTGGTCCAGATTGACGGTGTCGAGCTGTGGCACCGGACCCAGGAAGTAGTAGATCGACTGGCCGGACCCGGCGAAGGCTCCTGTGGAGAACGGGATCACCTGGAGTGTGATGTGCTCCCGTTCGCCCAGGTCGAGGAGGTGCTGGAGTTGCTTGCGGGCCACCGCCGAGCCACCGAACTGCATGCGCAACGCGGCCTCGTGGATGACGGCCCGCTGCGGTGTCGGGGATTCCCGGAACAGGACGGTCTGCCGCTTGATGCGGAACGAGACGCGGTGCTCGATATCGGGAGGTGACAGCTCCGGTACGTCCTGGCGAAAGATCTCGCGCGCGTACTCGGCGGTCTGGAGGAGACCAGGGATGTGAACGGTGACCGCCGTCCGCAGCCGGAGGGCGTGGTGTTCGATCTCCGCCAGATCGAGCAGGGGGGCGGGCAGGATCTCGCGGTACTCCTCCCACCAGCCACGCCTGCGGTCGCCGGTCATGGCGGCCAGTGCGTTGACCAACTCGTGGTCCGAGCAGTCGTAGTGGCAGGACAGCGTGCGCACCCGCTCGGCGCTGACGCCGTACCGGCCTGCCTCGATGTTGCTGATGCGGGCCTGGTTGCCGCCGAGGAGCCTGGCGGCCTCGGTCGCGGTGATCCCGGCACGCTCACGCAGCTTGCGGAGTTCCGTTCCCAGCCGTTGGCGACGGGCTGTCGGTGCGGTGCTGGTTGGCATCACTCGCTCCCCGGCTCGGTCACCCACACGAGGGTATCTGGCATGCGATTCACGAAGTTTATGGAATGCATTCCATGTCGCGCTCTAGTCTCGGTCACAGGCCACCGGCCCGGAAGTACCCCGCTCGACGGAGCGGCCTCGTCACCGGGCAATCCGAAGCGCACCATCCGACTTCCCTCCGTGAACGGAGACCTCCATGGCCAGTGCCACGGTATCCCCGCCCTGGACGTACACACTCCAACTCCCGCAGGATCCCCGCGCCCCCGGCGTCGCCCGCGCCACCCTGCGCAACGTCCTGCGCGTGCACGGCATGCGCGAACTGACAGAGGTCGCCGAGCTGTTGGCGAGCGAGCTGGTCACCAATGCCTATCTGTACTCCTCGGGGCCGTACTCCCTGAGCCTGCGCGACGCCGGACGCAGCCGGGTCAGGCTGAGCGTCTGGGACACCGACCCGCACATTCCCGCCCCCTTCTGCCGAAACCCCCGACCCCCGGGAGAACTCTCCGAACGCGGACGGGGGTTGTATCTCGTCACGCTGTACGCGGAGTGCTGGGGCGCCCACCTCGTGCAGACCGGGCTGCCGGGGCAGGGCGGGAAGCTGCTCTGGGTGGAGTGCGCGGCGAAGCCGCAGGAGGAATGAAGAGGATCGAAGAGGGGTGAAGAGGAACGCAGAGGAAGTGGGGAGGGGCGAGCGGAAAAAGGGGAGTCGGCGGGAAAGCTGCGTGGAATGATCCTGGACCGCTGATAAACGCGAGGAAAGCAGGGGGAGTTGTTCCGCCGAACAATGAGTTGGGTCGCCGCATTCGCGGCGATATTGGGTGTGACGCTGGCGTTCGCGCCCGCGGCATCGGCCGCGGACACCGAGGCGATCGCCAAGTCCGCCGGCCAGAAGTGGGCCCTGAAGTCGGAGGCCACCGGCAAGTACGTCTCCACCGAGATCATGGACGGCGACAACCAGTGGGCCAAGCTGCGTGCCCGGAGCGACGCGATAGGCGCCTGGGAGCGGTTCACTCTGCACACCGATGACGAGGGCAAGACCGTCAGCCTGAGGTTCGAGGCCAGTGGGTACTTCGCCAGCACCGAGATCGAGGACGGCGGGTCCCACGACGGAATGCTGCGGGCCCGTGGCGCGAAGATCGGTGGATGGGAGCGGTTCACTCTCGAATCGCAGGGCGATGGGAAGTACGCGCTGAAGGGGCAGGCGGAGGGCAAGTACGTCTCCGCGGAGAAGAGTGCGACCGGGAGCGACTACGGGCTCCTGCGGGCCCGTGCCGATTCCGTGGGTTCATGGGAGCGGTTCACCCTGGTGAAGGCCGGTGCGGCCGGGATCCCGGAGGGCACCACCGACGCCGGGAGCGCCGTACCGCCGCTCGCCGGACCGGCCGCCTCGACCACGACGCGGGTCATGTCCTGGAACGTCTGCGGCAACATCAACACGGTGAGCCCGTGCAACGGCGGCAAGCCGATCGGCAAGGACGCCCTCGCCGCGGGCCTCAAGGAACGCCTGGCCAAGGCCGCGTCCTACCCGGACGTGATCTTCCTGCAGGAGATCTGCGAGAAGCACGCCAAGCCAGTCGAACTGGCGCTGGAGGAGGGCCCCTACCAGTGGGATGTGCGCTTCGCGCCGATCAACTACAACATCGACGGGACCGGCCTGAAGGCGCAGAAGGAATGCATGGACGCCGACGGCTACGACCGGGGAGCGTACGGCGTCGCCATCGCGGTCCCCGACGAGAACACCTGGTACCAGGCGTACGACCTGCCGTCCCCCGCCACGTACGTGAACAAGGACGGGGCGACCCGCAAGGCGGAGCAGCGCACGGCGGTCTGCGCGAGCGTTCCTTCCCAGGCGGCAATGTACTGCTCCGCGCACTTCAGCACCGGCGGCAAGGGCTGGGACGACCCCGAGCGCACCTGGCAGCCGAAGCAGGCGGCAATGCTCATGGAGAAGGCCGACCAGCGCGGCTACCGCCCGGTCTTCGGGGGCGACCTGAACGTGAGCCCGCCCGCCCGCGGCCTCGACGTGCTGACGCCGGTGTACGACCGGTACCAGGAGTGCGCCGAGAAGAACGGCGTGCACGACGGCCCGAACACCAAGGACGGCGAGAAGATCGACTACATCTTCAGCCCCTACTCGTTCAGCGCCTGCTCGGTGACGGCCTACGTGGGCCTGTCCGACCACTTCTCGATCCACGGCTCGGTGCCACTGCCCGCCAAGTGACCGGTTCGTGACCGGCGGACCGGTGAGACCGGTCCGGCCCCCCGGTTGCCCAGCTACTCGGTGGATGACGGCCGGGTGGTCGGGCGGTCGGGGGGCGTGGTCATCCCCGGAGTCCTTCCCGAGCCTCTTCCGGGGGGCGGGAGACCACCTCGTACACCTCGAAAAGTGGCTTGAGCAAACATTGAAAGATTCCCGGGTGTCGACGTCGTCCGGACGTTCTGGCCCGTGTCTCAAGCGCCTGGACCTGGGTGAGTTGTCCTCTCGGTGATGAAGTTGACTGATCGTTCGAGCCCGATGCGTTCGACCTTTGGCTTGAATTGCGTTGCAACTGCGACGACTCCCTTGATGCAGATGAAGATCCTGTCGCCGGTGGCGTGCGCGCTGTCCGGGCGCAGTTGACGAGACGTATCGACCGGGGGACGCAGGGGGTTGGCGTGACGGGGTGGGACATCAGGCCGAGTGGGGTGGAGTCCGTTCTGTCGTTGGTGGGGCTGGCTGCCGAGGACTTGAGCAAGGGCGTCAAGGGCTACGGCGAGAGCGTGGAGGACGCCGCGCTGTGGGCGGGGACGATCAGCGGCCCGTACTGCGGTGAGGCGCCGTCGGGGCCGGTGGGGGCCGCGGTGGTGAACTTCATCGCCGACACCCAGAAGCAGATCAGGTTCATGGCCGCCCGCACGAAGAAGTCGATGGACGGCACGGTCAGGGCCACCACCGAGTACATCGAGGGCGACCTGGCCATGGCCGCGCGGGCCCAGCGCGAGGCGGCGAAGGCCCCGACCCCTGCCGAGATCAGAGCCGTCGGGGAGAAGCCCGGCCGCCGGGGCGGGGAGTAGCGGACGTGATCGAGCCGGGTGGGATACCGCAGTACACGGGTGACTTCGGCCAGTTGGAGAAGGCCGCGTCCGGTCTGCGTACGCATGCCACGGGCATCCGGAGCGGCGGGAAGGACATCCACTCCCGCTTCCAGGCGACGGCCGCGTACTACAAGGCCCCCGAGGCGGAGAAGCTGTTCTCCTCGACCCAGCCGGTCATGGACACGGCCGACGAATTCGCGGGGAACATCGAGTCGCTCGCCGACGCCCTGGACACGTTCGTCTTCGAGGCCAAGCCGCACGCCGACCGGCTCAAACAGCTGAAACTGGACGCGATCGACTTCGTCGACAGTGTCCGGGGTGACGACGACTGGACCGAGGACAAGGACAAGACCGAGGCGCACCAGGCGCTGATGGACGGCGTGGCGGCGGCCCGCGAGGGCTTCCAGGAGGCCGAGCGCAACGCCGCCAACAAGATCGACGCGATCAGCCCGGCCGCGTGCCGCCCCCGGTGGGTGGGGGACGACGGCACCCACGGGCTCGGCATGTACGGCCGGAGCGCCGACGCCCTCAAGGGCACGAAGGACCTGCCGTGGGGGAGCCCGGAGGAGCGCACCTACGAGCGCTGGAGCCTGGGCTGGTGGGGGAACGGGGTCAAGAGCTGGGCGTGGGAGGGCATCGCCAAGGACAGCATCTGGGGCGGCATCGACGGCCTGGGCACCCTGCTGGGCTACCACGGCGAACAGGCCCGCGACCAGGCCTGGGACGGCCTGCGCCGCTCCGCCGTCGGCGGCTACGCCTACGGCATGGACCTGTTCGGGCAGGACGAGCACCTGTCCGACTGGCAGCGTGACAGCAAGACGTACGCGAAGGAGTTCGGCAAGCAGTTCATCGCCTACGACACCTGGGAGGAGGACCCGGCCCGCGCCCATGCCACGGTCTCCTTCAACCTGCTCACCCTCGCCGCCGGCCCTTTCGCCGCCGCGTCCAGGCTCGGCAGGGGCGGCTCGCTCGCGAAGGCGGCCGGCACCATGGCAAAGATCGGCGACGCCCTCGACCCGCTCTCCGGCACCTTCAAGGCCGCCAAGGCCCTCTCCGACCTGCCCAAGGTCTCCCAGGTCCTGGCCAACGCCGGCGAGCACCTCCAGCTGCCGAAGACCCGGCTCCCCGACGGCGCCCTCGACCTCGACCACCGCTACCGGGTAGACAAGGACGGCAACTTCATCCCCCTCGACCGGAACGGCAACCCCAATCTGGACCCGGCCAGACACGAACCTGCCGCCACCGACCGGCAAGCCGACACCCGACCGCCCGGCGACCGCGAACCGGCGACGGTGGGAGGCCGCGCTCCGGGCGCGACTGCCCACGCTGGCGATGGTCAAGACACAGGCAACACGCCACACGGGTCGCGAGGTGAGGCGGGAGCGTCCCGGGGTGGCGACGGAAGCCATGTCAGCACCGGGGATCACGGTTCCAGGGGCCACGATTCCGGGGATGGCCTGCCAAGCAGAGGTTCAGAACCTGACGGCACCACATCGGGTCCGGTCCACGGCGACACACCTGGCGCCGATACCGACATGCCGTCCGGAGATGGGGCCGCACTGCCCGATGATGCCGACACGTCCCATGTACCAGGCATCGATCCCTCCCGGTACAGCACAAGGGCAAATGACTTCGCGCAGGCTCACACGGGCCCCATAAGGGGAGACCAGGAAGCTGGGGTTCTCAGCGAACTCGATCGGGCAAAGATGCAAGAAGGCGATCAAGAGAAAGTAATCCTTGCGCTACGCAAGGATCCGTACGGAGCGGGCGTTGCCGAACTCATCAACCGGGGGAATCTGCGCGAATCGGAAGGGTATCGAAAAATTCTGGACATGTGCAAGAAGGGCCCCTCCAGGAGCGCCCCGAACGGCAGCATGGTCCCTGCCGCCTACATGGCATTGATCCATGGCACTGAGCTTCAGAACCGCGGTTTCACCCGGATAGGATTCGAATTCGGCGAGGAAAGCGACCCTTGGGACATCGACGTCTTCACTCGACATGCCAATGGAGAAATGGATCACGGATACCAACTCAAGGACACCAAAAACATCAAAGGCATCGAGAAGGCGGCTCGAAAGGCTGCCGATCAACTGGAGTATCCCATGACTCAACGTGTGGCAATTCTAGATGTCCATCAACCACTCGGTAGCCTCACCGCCAAGGCTTTCAAGGAAATCGAGGTTGCAGCAGAGGGATCCAGGGCTACTTACCTGGTGCGCTTCGAGGACGGGGCGATCGTCGTGCCTCCCGACGGCCCCCTTTTCCCATAAGGAGTATCCATGTCAACTTTGATGCGCGCTCCCAGGCACTGCGGGTCCTGGTACTGGGACCTCGAAGACGCCACACCAGCCGGACCGGAATCCGATCTGATCGCCGCAACACTTTTCAAAGCATCACAATTCGCCGAAGTGCTGAAGAGTCACGATCTACTGACTGTCACCAAGGTCGAATACAACTGGTACACCCCCAAACATGGATCGACCGGGTTGCTCAGCAGCCTATCGATCCCTGTCACCCCATTGAATGACCCGGACCTTCCCGAACGAGTCCTGGGAAGCCGTCCAGCCGCTTACCCAGATGCCTACATCAGAAAATTTCATGTCACCGGTTCAGGTACCTGGTTCAACAAGGACGGGAAACCTCGCAAGGAATCCGGTCTGATGAATCTTTCACTGCATCCTTTTTCTATCGGAATTTCTGCCGAGCTTGCCGTTCACCACGACATCTGGAGTTGGTTCGACTTCTCCGGTCGGCCGCATCCCGAGGTGTACAACCGGAACGCGCCACGATTGGCGGATGCTCTGCGGGAGATCACCTCTGTTCTCGGCGTGGAGCCCGAGCCGGGTGAGCCGACGTACTTCGGACACGCCGTCGGTTACGGCGTTTCCACCGGGGACGCGGACGAGAACGGTCTGGGGCTCGATGTGACCGACCACCTCTGACCGGCCGAGAAGACGGCTCCCGTCCCGGGCCGCCCAACAACTTACGGAGCGACCGCATGACCCAGGACGTCATAGCCCTCACCCCGCAGATGCCGGACACCAGGACGCTGCTGGCCGGGCTGCACGCCGGTGGGCCGGATCTGCGGGTGGGGGAAGCGGGCGGTGGGTCCGTCGTTCAGTTGTGCACGGCCGGCGGGCAGGCGTTGGTGTCGGTGGAGGCGCCCCGGTACGTCCAGGTGCCGGGCGCGGTTGCTCGGGCCGGGCCTGGACGCGGAGTCGCCCGTGTGGTGGACCGAGGCGCGGGCGGTGAGCACGGTGGAGGGGGCCGGGCGGCTGGCCGGTTCCGTCGCCGGGCGGCTGAACGCCGTGCACGGGGGCACCGTCTGGCCGCGCGAGGCCGGGCACACCGATGTCGTGGCCAATCTCGCCGACGCCGTCGTGGAGGCGACTCCCATGGGCGTCGACCTGCTCACCGACGAGGCCGCCGTCGTCATCCAGGGCCGCCCCGTGATCGCCGCCACGACCTGGCTGACCGACGTCGTGCGCAACGCGGCCCGCACCGGGCGCGAGCTGCAGATCGTCACCCCGCCCGGTGCCCGGCTCACCTTCCCCGCCCGCACCCTGCTGGACGGGCTGCCCTCCCGCTGGGTCGTGCACGATCCCGAGTGCGGCTACTACGACGGGCTCTCCGGCACCGTGTTGCGCTGGGACCAGGGACGGTTCACCCCCGCCCCCGGAGACGGCCCCCGCCTCGCGGACGCCTTCCGCCCCCGCACCGAAGCGGAAGGCGAACGACAGCTGCTGCTCTCCATCCGTACGGTCCACCCCGCCGACGAACACCTCGTCCTGGGCGGCGCCCTGGAGCAGGCCTGGCGCACCCTCACCGGAGCCCCGCCCGCCGGGTGGTCCACCGCCGAACCCGTCAACGTGCCGTGGTCACCCCGCCAGCTCACCGACCTGGCCCGCACCCGCGCCCAACGGTCCCTGCCCACCTGGACCGTCGCCGTCGGCACCCCCGACCACCCCGCGATCGCCACCACGCGCACGGTCCGCACCCGGGCCGGCGTCGAGGAACACATCACGCTGGCCGTCGGCCACGGCGCCGATGCCGCAGCGGACACCCTCGCCGAGCTGGCCGAAGCCCTGTCCGCCCGGCACAACCTCGCCACCATGATCGGCCAACTGCGCACCGCACGCGCCGACCTGACCACTCCCGCCCACCACGAGCCGCCCCCGGTCCCCCTCACCTTCACCCTCGGCCCCGACGCCGTCACCGAACTCCGCAAGGACCACACGGCCTTCGCACCCGCCCGGCTCGGCCCGGTCACCCGGCCCGCCCTGCACCACGCCCTCGGCGACGGCACCGACCCCGCCACCGCCTGGCAACGCCTGCGGCAGATCAACAACCACATGAGCGGTAGCACCGGGCGGTAGGGGAGAACGGCTGCGGCGACCGGCGGCCCCCGCAGAACGGGTGACGGACAGCGGGCGCCCCGGCCGCGAGTGACGCCGAGGGCCCGGATCCACTGGAGTCGTGGATCCGGGCCCTCGGCGTCGGGGGATGAGGGGCGTACGGCGGAGGGGACGGGAGGTGGCGGATCCCGCGGGTTCCGTCGTACGGCCCGGTTCAGTGGGGCAGGACTAACCCGCCGACTGCATGGAGCTCACCGCGTCGGCAACCGAGCTCTGGTACAGGCCCAGCTTCGGGGAGCCCACCTTGACGTCGGGGCCGAGCGGGAAGTTCTGGGTGTCAGCGTTGGCCATGTGGTCGCCGTCGGGCAGCACGTTCATCTCGTTGACCCAGGTCACGCCGTTCTTGCCACCCGGGTTGAGGTCGATCACCGCGATGGCGGCCGTCTTGGGCTTGACCGGGTACGCGGGGGCGCCGCCCAGGCCGCCGGGAACCGCCGGCTTGATGTCCCCGCTGTGGTCCGAGGCGTTCGCGGCGCCCAGGCTGACCTGCGGGAAGTAGCTCAGGCCGCAGGAGTTCGCGCCGACGTTGTTGATCTCGATCACGTGCTGGGTGGCCGAGCCCTCCCGGGGGTACACGCGCACCGACAGGTCGCTGCTCTTGCACGGGTGCTTGTAGGCGTACTCGTCGCTGGTGTTGCCGCCCCCGCTCTTGCTGCCGCCGGAGGTGCCCGCCTTCGTGGTTCCGGTGGTCTGCGCGGTACCGCCGGACTTCGAGGCGTCCGTGCCCTTCGAGGCGTCGCCGGACTGGGAGGCATCTGTCGAGGCTCCGGCCGAGGCGGCGGTCGACGCGGTGTCGTTCGCCGGGCCGGCGGACTTCGTGCCGGTGTCGTCCCCGTTGCAGGCGGTGAGGGCCAGAGCGAGCACCGCGGTGACGGCGCCGAGAGCAGCGGTGTGCTTGCGGGTGCGGATCTTACGCATGAAATTCTCCCAGGACGAGGGTGAGGCAAGGCCCGGATCCTGCGGCGAGCCGCTCTCTCTGACCTCTTGACAACCAAAGCATCCTGTGGGCCGCTCACGTTCTGCTGACGCCTCACTGACGTCCGGCTGACGTCCTCGGATTCGGCTCCGAACGGCCCGTTTCCCAGGCTCGGACCTGTCTCGGGCTCGGACCTGTCTCGGGCCCGGCGCAGTCCCAGGCCCGGACCAGCCGTCGCGAGGCGGGCGGCGAAAACTGTTGGCCCGGGGCCGAGGAACCTGTCAGGGTGCGCGCATGACTCAAGGAATCGAGACCCACCCCGCCCGTTGAGCGCCCAGGAAGAGCGCAGCGCGCTCACTCCCCGGCCCTCGCTGTACGCCTACGCGCTGCGTTTCCGTCACGGAGAGCCCGACGGCAGGCTCCCCGAAGGGGGCTACGAACTTCCGCCCCGACTGGAACGCTCCCGGGGAAGAACCGGTTGGGCCGAGGCCTGCGCGGCTCTGGAAGACGTACTGACCCCCTGGCTGACAACCCCGGGCGGGGCCGGCCCAGGCCGGGCCGGAACCGGTCGGAGCGGGGTCGGCAGGGATGAAGCCGATGGGCACGGCACCGGCCCGGGGGACCTCGCGCAGATCGCTGAAGAGATCCATCGGGGCCTTCGTGAACTGAAGCTCCGTGCCGGCCATGTCCATTACGTGGTCGCCGGGCTGACCATCGAGGACGAGGTCCGGGCGCGTGCGCTCGGCCGCTGCCTGGTGCGTACGGGAACCGGCCCCATGGCCGTCCGTGTCGGCCTCGCGCTTCTGGCTCGTTTCGGTGAGCCGGAGGACGTGCCGTATCTGAAGGTCCTGGGGCAGCTGAAGGACCTGGTCGACTCCGCCGTTCGGGCGCTCGACGACATCGACCGGCCCACGGCGGCCCTGGTCTGGCTGGGCCATTACGCCGAGGGGCCGGAGCTGCGCCGTCTGGTCGATGCCCTCGTGGCGGCCGACGAGGCCGCTGTCCGACGCTGCCTGGTGGCCCTTCCAGGGAATCTCAGGAGCAGGGGGACCCGGACCGTCCGCAGGATCGTCGAAGCCGTCCGGCTCGCCGACGTTCTCCGGGCGGACCGGGGGCCGGAGGGTCCCCCGGCCGCCGAACTGTCGGCAGGGGCGGGGCAACTGTTGCTCTGGGCGTCGAGTGCCTACGACGACCGGGCCGAGATCCTCCGCTGCCCGGCGGCGGTCGACGCGTACGAAGCGTTCGTCGCGCGCGCCGCCGAACTGCCGCCCGGCATCGACCACTACGCGCTTCTGCTGTCCGTCGCCCTCGAACTGCACAGCGGCCCCAGCCGGATACTCGACTGGGAGCCCGGTCGGCGCGAGGCGTTGCTGGACGCCCTGGAATCCGTACTGAACCGGCCCGAGTGGCAGGCGGTCGTGCCGGACAGCGATCCCGAGGAGAGCCAGAGCATCAGCCCGGACCCGGACCCGGACCCGGAGTCCGAATCGGAGTCGGACTCGGTCCTCGGCTCGGGGCCGGGCCTCGGCTCCGGCTCGGACCTCGGCGCTGGCCCCGGCTCGGACCTCGGCCCCGGCCCCGATTCGGCTGTTGCCAAACGCCGTTGGCGGGTCCGTTGGATCCGGCGGACGGCACGGCAGCCGTTCCGGCGTGTCACCGGGCCGGAGGAGCGGCTGAGGATCGAGTGCACCGCGCTCGACCCGGGAGACCGGGGCGGCGTCGAGACGCGCATCCTGCTCGACGGCCGCCCCGTGGTGCCGGAGGTGTTCGACCGGGGACCCGCGAACTCCCCGACCCAGCTGCTCGACAGCGGCCTCCTGCGGGCCACGGACGAGCCCAGGAAGGTGCAACTCGCCGAGGCGTACTGCACCGAGGGCTGCTGTGGAGCGCTCTGCGTCACCATCCGCAGGGACGGGGAGCACGTCGTCTGGTCCGACTGGAGCCGCCCGGCCTCGCGGTCTTCGCTGCCTTCGCCCGAGTTGCCCGAGTACCGCTTCGACGCCGCCGCGTACGACGCGGAGATCGCACGTGCCGAGAACGACCACGCATGGACCACGCCGTCCCACAGGACCGCCCGGCTGATCGCCGTCGGTCTGCGCGACCGGCCGGATCTGCTCACTCGTTGGGACGCGCGACTGCACTGGATCGGCGCGGGCTTCGAGGACCGGGCCCGCACCACGGTCTCCCTCCTGTACCGCACGGAACCGGCCACCGGGCAGAGCAGGGAGGACGAGTCCTGGAGACAGCGCATGTGGTACGTCCCGGAGGACGGCACCTCTCCCGAGGAGCGGGCCGCCGCCGCACTGCAGCGCCTCGCCGCGGAGGATCCGAGGACGTACGGCTGAGGACGGGTCCGCCGGTGCTTCCGAGGCGATGGGATGCCCGTCCACCGTTCGGGTGATCCGGCCCGGTGGCGGTGGGCCGGAGAGGCCCCGTGGGCAGGGCCTCTCCACTCCCTCGCGCCCGGACGAGTGGCGTGTCCCGGCTGCGGGATTTGGCACAGTGCCGCTCCGCGACCGAGGAACGGGGTGAGTGGAGTGCCAGTGGTGGGACAGCAGGGCGGCAGTCGGCGACCGGGCGATCCGGCGGGGGGCAGCGGGGGCGCGGGGGCCGGTGCGGGGGCCGGTCACGGTGCCGGTGGCGACGTGCTGAAGCACAGCGCCGGGGCCTGGCTGCGGGCGGCCGGGGGCGCGGAGGGAATGTCCACGCACCTCGGACTCGTGAAGGCGGAACTGGAGACCGCGCACGAGGGCCTGCTTGCGGGAGCGGGAGCGGGAGCGGGAGCGGGGACGGGAGCGGGGACGGGAGCGGGAGCGGGAGCGGGGACGGGGACGAGGGCTGGGGCCGGGGGCGGTGGCCTGGCCGCGTTGGCGGAACTGGGCGCCGTACGGGATTCGTGGACGCGGCGGTTCGAGGCCGCGCGTGCGGAGTGCGAGGACCTGGCCGGAAAGTTACGGGCCGTCGCCCGGATCCAGGGCGAGACGGACGAGACCGTGCGGTCCGCCTTCGCGTCGGTGGTGTCGGCGGGACGGGACGGGGCGCGATGACCCTGACCTGGGCCCAGTTACGGGACCTTGAGTGCGGTGAACTGGAGGGAGCGGCCGACGGGTGGGGAAAGGCGAGCAACCGCGCCGACGCGGGCCGGGACCGGATCGAGCAGCAACTCCTGAACGGGTTGCGCGGTACCCAGCGCGGCGAGGCGGCGACCGCGGCGGTCGCCCGGCTGCGGCGGATGAGCCGGAACCTCCAGTACGTCTACACGGAGTGCGGCCTGCTCCGTACGACGCTGAACAGCCTGGCCCATGAGCTGCGCGCCCAGCAACGGGCCTTGCGGGAGGCGCTGGAGGACGCGGAGGGCCTGAGGTTCACCGTGCACGCGGACGGTTCCGTGACGTACCCGGCGGCGGGCGAGGGCCTGCTCGACGGTAAACCGCTGCCGGGCGGCACGGCGTCCGCGGCCGGCGCGGCGCCCGGCCTGCACGCCCCTTCGGGCCTCGTAGCCCCCAACCCGAACATGTCAAGGGCCCAGGACATCGCGGACCGGGTGGCCGGGGCGGTGCGGACGGCGTCCGAGATCGACTGGCGGTACGCCCGGATCCTGCGGAACCTGAAGGCGGAGGAGGGCCTGAAGGTCCCGAACACGACATGGCGGGACGCGGCGGGGGACGCGGCAGCGGTACGGGAGGCCGCACGCGGCTACCTGCGGGAAGCCATCCCGTACGACGCCTCCCCGGCCGAACGGAACGCGTGGTGGGCCGGCCTGACCGGCGAACAGCGCGAGGAGTACCTCGCCGTGTACCCGGACCGGATCGGCAATCTGGACGGCATTCCGGCTCTGGTACGGGACGCGGCCAACCGGGACAACCTCCAGCTGCTGATGGGCAAGTTGGAGGGGCAGCACGACGAGAAGTCGGAGACGCAGTTGGCGGCGTTGCGGGAGATCGACCGTCAGTTGCGGGCGGGCAGGCAGCCTCCCATGTACCTCCTCGGTATCGGGGACGAGGGCAACGGGCGCGCGATCGTCTCGTTCGGGAATCCGGACACATCGAAGAACGTGGCGGCTTATGTTCCGGGGTTGGGCACATCTCTGGACGAGGAATTCGCGAAGGGTGACTTGAAACGAGCGAGGGACACCGCGCTCGGTGCAAGAGAGATGAACCCTGGATCCCCGACTGCTTCAATCGTCTGGCTTGGATACGACGCGCCGCAAGCATCGATGAATGACCCCATGAGCAGCCTGGATGTCGCAGACAAAGAGAGGGCGCTGACGGGGGCACCTGCGTACAACCAGTTCATGGCGGGAATCTCTGCGACGAATCAACATGAAGACCCGCACGTCACAGCGATTGGCCACTCGTACGGTTCCCTGACGGTTGGTCTGGCTGCCCAGGAGCGAGGAGGTATCCCGGGTGCCGACGAAATCGTTCTGGTGGGCAGCCCGGGAACCGGTGCGCGATCTGCAGAAGAGTTGGGTGTCGGAAAGGAGCATGTATTCGTAGGAGCTGCAGAGAACGATCCGGTCACCAAGCTGCCCAACAGCAGGGAAGCGAGCGGAATCGGTGCCGGTGTTGCCGGTGGGGCGTCGACCGGGTTTGTGCTGGGAGCGGGTGCCGGGCCGTTGGGTGCTGCAGTCGGTGGTGCGGTGGGCGGCATCGCGGGTGGCTTCGCCGGCTACTCGGCACAGGATGCGCAGACCGACGTAAGCGAGGCTTGGTTCGGAAGGGATCCTGCACACCGGGACTTCGGCGCGAACCGATTCGCGGTGAGCGACGGTCCGCGACTGTTTGAACGGGGGCACGACGTGGCAGAGGCCCACTCCAACTACTTCGATCCTTCCAAGGATCAGTTGTCGGCGGACAACATCGCTTTGATTGTTTCGGGGAAATCATCTGGCATTCAGCAGGAGCGTCCCAGGTGAATAGGCGTACCGCTTTCTTGGTTGTGATTGTTTTTCTGCTCCCGGGTTGCGGAGCGATGGGTGATCGGCCCAGTCATGGAAATAGTGGAGGAAGTGCGGGCGTGAATATGCAGGAAGCGGCAGATCGGGCGGATGAGATCCTTGATCGAACTTTTTCGCGAATTGAGCCAAAAGTTCGTTGGGTTCACGGGGAGTCAACGGAAGGAAGCTGTGATGTATCACGGCGGCGTGCCGTTGTGACCGTTATTTCCGAAGCGCGTAGGGGAAGTTTCCTTGGCGTTGTGGAGAGGGGATGGAAAACATCTGGCTACCGTCAGCTCGGGGTGAACGCCAACCCGGCGAGTCCTGCCACCTATTTCGAGACTCCGGACGGGTTTCGGGTGCGTCTCCTCATCGGAGGAGGAGGGCAGGCATTCTTCGAAGTGGCAACGCCGTGTGTCGATGAGTCCCCGGTCAGGCCGCCGACTCCGGCCCCTGGCGAGGGCAGGCACGTGGGCGAGCCGGTACCCGCCCCCAACATCCACTCCGACTTCTGGTCCGCCGATGCTTCCTGAGGGGGCGAGGTGCCCTCAATGACCCGTAACGGGCCGGTCGGTGGCGGTACGGGATGGGCCGGGGGGCGACGTTGAGTCCGGCATTGGGTCCTGGGGCCCATGCCGTGCCCTGCGCAGGTGTGGTCGCATAACGATACCGGGGGGAGAACTGTCGCTGCGCCCACTCACAAAGCTGGGGAGACTCGCCGTGTCTGGCATACGAGAATTAGCGGTTCCGGGTGGTGCCGACATAGGCGCCGCCGAGGTCCGTCCGGGCCGGCAGTCACTGTCGCGCTCCTTGCAAGCAGTGCTGATTCTCGTCCGATTGCTCTTCGCCGTCACGGTCGTGGGCGCGGTCGACGCGCTGGCCACGGCTTCGTCGGTCGATGCGGTGGACGGTCGGCTGCTGGGCATGGTGCTGTACGCGTCGCTGCCCGGCATCACGGGGTTCGTGCTGTCGTTCTACATGCGGACCGGCGGCGTCTGGGTCCGGCGCGGGCTCGTCGCCGTGCACGCCTGGCTCCTCGTCGGAGCGCTGGCGACGCTGAACGACGCGGAGAACGGCCAGGGCGTGACGCAGCTGGTGCTGCCCGTCGTCGTACTCGTCCTGTTGTGCCGGGCCCGCTCGCGCGCCTGGTTCCGGCTCGCGCCCGAACAGCGCGCCGAGCGGCGGACGTTCAGCTTCGTGCGGATGGCCAAGTGGCGTCGTGACACCGGTCAGACCGCGATGGAGTACCTGGGCATGATCCTCGTGGTCGTGGCCCTCATCGGTGGCCTCGTGGCCACGGGGATCGGCGGTCAGCTGACCGGCGAGATCCGCAACGCCATCTGTCAGTTGACCGGGAGCGCCTGCCCGCCGCCCGATGTCGAGGTGGTCGCCGGCAACGGGAACGGCAACAGCAACGGAGGCGGGAACGGCGGTGGTGACGGCTCGACATCCGGAGCCGGCACCGAAGGCGCGACCGTGACCGGTGGGACGGGCTCCGGCGGTGCCGACACGTCCGGCGGCAACGGTTCCGGCGGGAACGGTGCCGGCGGCAGCGGCTCGGGCGGCAATGGCTCCGGCGGCAGCGGTTCCGGTGGTGCGGGCATCTCCGGTGGCTCCGGCTCGACCGGTGGTGCTGGGGGCTCCAGTGGTTCCGGTGGCTCCAGTGGTTCCGGTGACGCCAACGGCTCCGGGGGCTCTGGTGGTTCCGACGGAACCGACGGTTCTTCTACAGAGGTCAACGCGGGTAGACAAACTCCGGTCGACGGTTCCACCGGCGAATCGGAGGGCGGTTTCCTCTCCGGTGTCGTCGGTGACGACGGTCTGCTGGGCGACGTCACCGGGGCGATCGACACGATCGCGCACCCCGTGGACACCGTGAAGGGTGTCGTCGACCAGTACGCCCAGGCCGCTCAGAAGGCCGGCGGCAATTGGGGCAAGGGCCAGTTCATAAAAGCCGCCTGGGGCGCGAGCAAGGGCGGCGGCGCGTTCACCGGGATGCCCGGCTCCGGCACGCGCGTCGATGCCGCGGTGCAGGAGGCGGAGCGGCAGTACCTGGAAGAGCGGATCCCGCACAACGCCAACGCGGCCGCCCGCGAGTTCTGGTGGAACGGCATGACCCAGGAGCAGCGCGACCGCTACCTGGACCTCTTCCCGGACAAGATCGGCATGCTGGACGGGATTCCGGCGGCGGACCGGGACACGGCGAACCGCCGGCACCTGCCGGACCTGATCTCGAAGCTGGAGGGCCAGACCGACAAGGACTCGCAGAAGAAGCTCGCCGGGCTGCGGGAGATCGACCGGCAGCTCAAGGAGGGCAGCCAGCCCCCGATGTACCTCATCGGCATCAGCGACGAGGGCAACGGGCGGGCGATCGTCTCCTACGGGAACCCCGACACCTCGCAGAACGTGTCGGCCTACGTGCCGGGGCTGAACACCTCTCTCGACGAGGAGTTCGCCAAGAGCGGCCTCGCGCGGGCCCGTGACACGGCGATCGGCGCCCAGGGTTACGACCCGTCCAGCGCGGCGATCATCTGGCTCGGTTACGACGCCCCGCAGACGCCGGACGGGCTGAAGAGCCTGGCGGTCGCGGGTACCGGCAGGGCCGAGAAGGGCGGTGCGGCCTACAACGACTTCATGAGCGGCATCGTCGCCACCAACCAGAACCGGGATCCGCACATCACGGCCATCGGGCACTCCTACGGTTCGCGAGCCGTCGGCGCCGCGACCCAGCGCCCCGGTGGTATTCCGGGGGTGGACGACATCATCCTGGTCGGCAGCCCCGGTGTGGGTGTGGATCACGCCGCGGACCTGGGCGTCGGTGCCGAGCACGTCTTCGTGGGCGCCGCGGCGAACGACCCGGTGACCAAGCTCCCGTCCAAGACGCAGGTGGTCGTGGGCGCGATCGGGATGGTCCTGGGCGGACCGGCCGGTGCCTATGTCGCCGGTGACCTGGCCGACCCGGGCGACGACAACCTCTGGTTCGGCAAGGACCCGGCGAGCAAGGCGTTCGGGGCCAGGCGGTTCCCGGTGGATCCCGGCAAGCCCATGAGCTTCGACTCGCACTCCAACTACTTCACCCCGTCACGGGACGCCGTCTCCGCGGACAGCATTGCCCTTATCGTGTCGGGGCACGCCGACCGGCTCAAGATTGAGGAGTACCGATGAGGCGAAAGTTCCAGATCGCGGCGGTGGCGCTGGTTGTCGGCCTCGCGCTGTCCGGTTGTGGCAGCGAGCACGCCGGGTCGGGTACGAGCGGCAACACCGACAAGAGCGTGACCAGCACCAAGAGCACCAAGAGCGACACCGGCACCAAGGGGAGCGGCATGAACATGCAAGAGGCCGCAGAGAAGTCCGACGGCATGCTCGACGCCGTACTGAAGAAGATCGACCCCGAGGTGCAGTGGGCGCACGGCCCGACGACCAAGGGCAGCTGCGATGTGACGCGCAGGCGCACCGTCATGACCATCGTGTCGGCGGACCGCCGGCAGGACTTCCTGGACCAGGTCGAGAAGTTCTGGCGCGAGAGCGACTACCGCATCAAGGCGAAGAACGTCGACGAGGTGTTCCCGGCGGTCTACGCGCAGTCGAAGGACGGCTTCGGCATCAGCGTGAGCGTCCGGGCCAAGGGGCAGGTCTTCTTCGAGGCGGACAGCCCCTGCGTGAAGGAGTCGAAGGTCGCCGAATCGGCGTCCAGGCCGAACGGGCCGGAGTACAAGGGGGTCTACCCCCTGCCGAGCCCCAACGTCCGCTCCGACTACTGGTCGGCCGGGGCTTCCTGACGACTGCTCGGTCGGACGGCCACTCGGCCCGACGACCGTTCGGTCCGGCGGTCCTTCGATGCGCCGGGCGGGGTGAACGATCCCGCCCGGCGCATCGGGCTGTACGGGGAGACAGCCGTGGCCCGAGGGTCTGTGCGCCCGGCGGGGCGCCCCCTGCGCCTAGCGTGACTACTCGTGCGCCGGTCATGACGACCCGTGAGACGGCTGTGAAGACCCGTGAGTCGGAACGTTCGTCAGGTGCGCCCGAACGGTGAATCGGTGCTCCGGGCTGCCGGATCGATGCGCCGGAATGGCAGGTCGGGGGCTCCGATGACCCCGTTGACTCGTACACACCGTCGAAACCGCCCATGAACCGGGCCCCGATGGGGGATGGTTGAGGGGTGCGTAAATTCTGGGTGGTCGGTGGTATCGGTGTCGGCGTGTCCATGTCCTTCGTGGCACTGCTCGTCGTCGGTACGTACTCCGCTGCCGCCGGACTCGTGAGTTCCGGTGCCGGTGGAGCCGTCGCGCTGGCGAAGGGGGCCGTGCCCGCCAAGTACCAGTCGCTGGTGCAGCAGTGGGGCAACCTCTGCCCCGCCATCAACCCGGCGCTGCTGGCCGCCCAGCTCTACCAGGAGAGCGGCTGGAACCCGCGGGCGGAGAGTCCCGCTGCCGCGCAGGGCATCGCCCAGTTCATCCCGGGCACCTGGGCCGCGCACGGCATCGACGGTGACAAGGACGGCGACCGGGACGTGTGGGACCCGGCCGACGCGATCCCCTCCGCCGCCTCGTACGACTGCGAACTCGCCGGGTACGTGAAGAAGGTGCCGGGGGACCCGACGGACAACATGCTGGCCGCGTACAACGCCGGCGCGTACCGGGTGATCCGGTCCGGCGGCGTCCCGGACATCGAGGAGACGCGCAACTACGTCGACATCATCCGGTCCCTGGAGAAGAGCTTCGCCCGGCCCGTCGGGCGGGTGCAGCCCTCGCAGCAGGCGGCCGGGGCGATCTACTTCGCGCAGAAGAAGCTCGGTACGCCGTACCTCTGGGGCGGGAACGGCACGCCCGAGCAGAACGGGCGGTTCGACTGCTCGGGGCTGACCCAGGCCGCGTACCGGACCGTCGACATCGAGCTGCCCCGGGTGGCGAACGACCAGTACAACGCGGGGCCGCACCCCTCGCGGGACGAGCTGCTCCCGGGCGACCTGGTGTTCTTCTCGAACGACCTGGGCAATTCGCGGGCCATCCACCACGTGGGGATCTACGTCGGGGGCGGGTACATGATCAACGCTCCGTACACCGGGGCGGTGATCCGGTTCGACAAGATCGACGCTCCCGACTACTTCGGCGCGACGCGTGTGACCAAGGACGGGGCCGCGGCTCTCCCGAAGAACCGGCCCGCGGCATGACGCGGCGACGGCGATGGCCGGAACTCTCCGTGAAGCCTGGGCCCTGAGCTGCGGCGATGAGTCTCTCTTCGATAACGTCATGGTGATCATTCGGTGGAGAGAGGAACGCCTGCTCGGAGGACGTCGTTCCCTGGGTGGGCCGGGACAGCGGCGTACCGACCGTGCGACGCCGACCGGGGGAAGCCCTCACGGGTGGAGCAGCCGCGCAGTACCGATTCACGCAGCAGTGATCCACGCAGTGATCGAACCGACACGGGGGTTCGTCAAAGCGGGCACATGGGAGTGTCCGCGGCAGCAGACAAGATTTAAGGGGCCTCGGTAGATGGCTGGACTCGCACTGGATGGGTCGAACCCCGACGTCAGCCTGCTCTACGACATCAACGGTCTCGCGAAGTCCGCCCCCGCCTGGTTCGACCGGACCATGGAGTTCGTCGGCGAGTACGGGATCATGCTCGGCATGGTCCTGGTGGTCCTGTGGTGCTGGTGGAGTGTGCGCCGGCGCGGCACGGCCGACGACTCGGTGACGGCGGTGGCCGGGATCGTCTGGGCGCCGCTCGCCGCCGGGATCGCGCTCCTGATCAACATTCCGATCCGCGGATTCGTGGAGCGCCCCCGCCCGTTCAAGGACCACCAGGGACTGGACGTCCTGGTGGCGGGGAAGACCGACTTCTCCTTCGTGAGCGACCACGCCACGATGGCGATGGCCCTGGCCGTCGGGCTCTTCGTGGCCAACCGGAAGTTCGGCTTCGCCGCGATCGGGCTCGCCCTGGCGGAGGGCTTCTGCCGGATCTACATGGGCGTCCACTACCCGACCGACGTCATCGGCGGATTCGCGCTCGGCACGGCCGTCGCCCTGCTGCTCGCCCCCCTGGCGATGATGCTGCTGACGCCGTTGGCGACGGCCGTCGCGCGCGCGGACCGGCTCGGGTGGCTCGTGCGTTCGCGCAAGCAGACGCCGGTCGCTCCCGCCGCCGGGCAGTCCGGGACGTTCGGGATTCCCGAGCCGCGGCCGGGCACGGGCGGCGGTGTCGGCGAGAAGGACCTGGCGGCGTAGGACCGATCGCGCGCAGGACCGAGGGTGCCGGGCCGATGGTGCCGGGCCGAGCGCCCGCAGGACGACGGAAACGGTCGATGGAAACGGCTGACGGAAACGGCTGACGGAAACGGTTGACGGGCGGCTTCCCATGGGGGAGCCGCCCGTTCTCGTGCCTGCCCGTCCGAGCCCGTCCGTGCCCGTTCCCCTCCGCCGGGGAGACCCGCGAATTCAGAGGGCCTGCGGAAAGGAGAAGAGGCGGCCGGGGTCGTACTGCTTCTTCAGCGTGGTGAGCCGGTCCGCCGCCGAGCCGTAGTAGGCGCGACGCCAGTCGGTCAGCGTCGGGTCGGTGTAGTTCTGGTACGCCGCTCCGGACGCGTACCGGCGCATCGACGCGTGGGTGTTTTTCAGCCAGTCCTGCTGGGCGCTGCCCGCCGTGCCGGGGTTCCAGGCACCGATGTACTGGGCGAGCACGTGCGCGCCGCGGTGGACGAAGGCCGTGGCCTGCGGGGAGACCCGGTTGATCGCCCCGCCGAGCGCGGTGAGCGCGATGGAACCGGCGCCTCCGCCCCGCGAGGCGGGAATCCGGGTGAACGCCTCGGTCCGGTCGAGCAGAGCCTGCACGCCCGCCGGGGGCAGGGAGCGGTCGTAGAAGTCGGAGGCGGCGGCGTAGGTCTCGCGGCCGAGCGTGCCCTGCGGGGTGCGGCCGGGTGTGGTGCCCGGCAGGTGGCACTGGGCGTCGGAGATGCCCGAGCAGCCCGCGTACACCAGCATCGACTCCTCGTAGCCGCGGCGGCGCAGCGAGACGGAGGAGGCCGGGGCGCCGATCCGGTCGGCGAGGCGGTCCACGGCGTTCTGGAGGTCGCCGTACGTGCCGAGGCTGAACGCGGCGACCGAGACGGTCGGGGCGGCGCCGCCCGGCCCCGCGGCGAGATGGACGGAGGACCAGATCTCGTCGGGCTGGGACGGCCCCCACTCCTGCCAGGCCGTGACGACGGACCGGGCGCGCGACCACGGCCACGCCAGGTACGCCGTGACGGTCCGCGGGGCCGGGCTGGTGCGGAACGTCAGCTCGGTGACCACGCCGAAGTTGCCGTTGCCCGCGCCGCGCAGGGCCCAGAAGAGGTCCGGGTGGTTCTCGGCGTCCGCGGTGAGGGTCTTGCCGTCGGCCGTGACCATGGTCACCGCGGTCAGGCTGTCGCAGGTCAGGCCGTACGCGCGGGCGACGACGCCGTGGCCGCCGCCGAGGGTGAGGCCGGAGATGCCGACCGTGGGGCAGGAACCGCCGGGGATCGTCCGGCCGCCGCGGGCGAGGTTCCGGTAGACGTCGATGAGCTTGGCGCCCGCCCCGATCGTGCCGTTCCGCTCGATGCGGGACAGCGACGAGACGTCGATGACGAGGCGTCCGTTCCCGCTCGACCAGCCCGCGTACGAGTGGCCGCCGCTGCGGATGGACACCGGGGTGCCGGTGCGGCGGGCGAAGGCCAGGCACTCGCTGATGTCCGCCTCGTGGCCGACGTAGGCAATGGCGGCGGGCTTCAGGCCGTCGAAGCGGGTGTTGTAGAGCTGACGGGCGGTCGGGTAGGACGCGTCCTGCGGCCGTACGAGGCCCCCGTCGAGGCTCTTGGCCAGGGCGGACCAGTCGGCGGGACCGGCGGGGGCGGTCCGCGACGGGGCCGCCGAGGTGGGCGAGGCGGGACGTGTGCCCGGGGTGCCGGAGGTGCCCGCGGGGCTGCCCGGGGCGGGACCGGGCGGGCCGCCGCACGCGGTGGTGGTGACGCCGACGAGTGCCGCCGCGGCGCCCGCGGTGAGCAGGGTGCGCCGGGCGGGCAGGGGCGACAGGTTCATCGGGTCTCCGGATTCATGACGCTCGTGGGCCGGCGGCCGGTGGGCGGGGCCGGACGTGGGGGGAACGGCGGAACGAGTCAGGGACGGGAGAAGGGGAGGGGCGAGTCAGGGGACCGCGCGGTGTTCTGCGGCGTCCGTGCGGGCGCGGTCCCTGGAGCGGCGGGCCGGGCCGTACCAGCCGCAGCCGCAGCGGGCGGTGCAGAAGGAACCGCGTTCCACCGTCGTGGGCTCGTGCACGACGGGTGCGGGGGCGGGGGGAACCGGAGGGACCTCATCGGCGTGTCGGTCGTACACGCGTCCACGGTACTGGGCGCGGCCCCCGGTGGTGAGGCCCGGGGAAGCGGCGTGACGGGGGACACGGGCCGTCGTTATCCGGAACGGACGGACCTCTCGGGCAAGCGTTACATCGTTGGGGGTTGGCAGGCGATGCTGGTGCAGCAGCACAGGGCCAAGGGCGGCGCGCGCGCCGTCTGTGCCCTTGCCGTGGCAGGCGTGATGGCGGCGACCGGCGGCTGCTCGGGCGGCGGTGGCGGCGACCGTGCCGTGGCCGACGAGCGGAGCGGGGCCGACTCCCTCGACGCGGTGCACCGAGCGGCCGCGGTGCTCGCGGGCACGGTGACCGGGACCGGGACGGCGGTCATGTCCGGGGCCACCGCCGGTTCGGGGGCTGTCGCCGGTTCGCGGGCCGTTGCCGGGAGCGCCGAGGTGCGCACGACGATGGAGACCGCGGCGGGCGGTACGCGCGTGACGATCCGGGGCCGGGGCGTGTACGACTTCCGCCACCGCACGGGCCGGCTCACGGTCGTGCTGCCCGAGGACGCCGCCGGTGAGGACGAGCACCGCCCCATCACCGAACTGCTGGCCCCCGGCGCCCTCTACATGATGAACCGCGGCGCCGGGGTGCCCGCGGACAAGTGGGTCAGGATCGACACCACGGCCCTGGAGGACGGCAACCTCGTCACCGGCGGGGCGACCGACCCGATGGCCGCCGCCGAACTGCTGCGCGGGGCGAGCCGGGTGACGTACGTGGGAAGGACCGTGCTCGACGGGGCCCCCGTGCGGCACTACCGGGGCACGGCGGACCTCGGGCGGGCGGCGCGCGAGGCCGCGCCGGAGTCGCGCGGGGCGCTGAGCGCGGCGGCGAAAGGGTTCCGCAGGGGCACCGTGCGGTTCGACGCGTACCTCGACGACCAGGGGCGGCTGCGCAAGGTGTGCCACCGGTTCGGCTTCGCCAACGAGGGGCCCGTGGTGGAGGTGGTGTCGACCACACTGCTGTACGGGTTCGGGGTGCCGGTCTCCGTACGGCTGCCGGACGACCGCGACATCTACACCGGGCTCGTCCGGCAGCGCTGACCGGCCCCGAGGCCGCACCCGCGGTCCCGGCCCCGGACGCGGCCCCGGGTGCGGTCCCGGTCACGGCCCCGGCTGTGGGCGCGGGTGAGGGACGGTCCTGGGCATGCCGGCGGTGCGAAATGGTCCGTCCGTGTCATGCGCGACGCGTGGTCCGCTCCTTACGCTGGTGTCGGGACCGGCGATGCCCGCCGGGCGGGCACCGGCAACTCGGCGACGGCAGTGAGAGGTGAGTGACGTGACGACGCTCGGCGCGCCGACCGTGTCCGACCATGTGGCCCTCGCCGAGATCGAACTCTGCGGCGAGTTGATGATCGCCGCGTCGGCCGCGATCGGGGAGCGGCTCAGCGCGGACCGCATCGACGAGGTGCTGGAAGTGCGCGTGAGCGCCGAGCGGGCCACCGTCCCCCGGCAGGGCGATCGCCGGGGGTGAGGCACGGGGCCGCGAGGGATGCGGAGCGGCCGGGCGTCAGGGCCTCGTCGGGTGGCCGCCCGACCGGATCTCAGGTACGGAGCAGCCGGGCGATCGCCTTCGTGGCCTCCTCGACCTTGGCGTCGATCTCCTCGCCGCCCTTGACCGCCGCGTCCGCGACGCAGTGCCGCAGGTGTTCCTCCAGCAGCTGGAGCGCGAAGGACTGGAGCGCCTTCGTGGACGCCGAGACCTGGGTCAGTATGTCGATGCAGTAGACGTCCTCGTCGACCATGCGCTGGAGCCCGCGGATCTGGCCCTCGATCCGGCGCAGTCGCTTGAGGTGCTCGCTCTTCTGGTGGTGGTAGCCGTGTATGCCGTGGTCGTGGTCGGTGACGACCGATTCGTTCTCCGCGGCGGCGGTGGTCCCGGCGGTCTCGGTGGTGGTCATTACTGCCTCCCGCTTTCTCTTTACCCTGCCGTTCGTATACCCCTGGTGGGTATAGCTTAACGAATTCAGCTGAAACGTGACCGGGGCCCCGTGTTGATCACTGTGTTCGATGCGCGACACTGAAGAACGCCGGTTAGCCGTGGCCGGATGATGCGCCTAGCATCAGCCTGACCGAATCCAAAGCACCCCGAGGACCCCACGTGCGCTTTCGTCTGACCCCCAGGGAGACGAGCTTCTACGACATGTTCTCCGCGTCTGCGGACAACATCGTCACGGGCTCGAAACTCCTGATGGAATTGCTCGGGGCGGACTCTGCCTCCCGGGCCGAGATCGCGGAGCGCATGCGGGCAGCGGAGCACGCGGGGGACGACGCGACCCACGCGATCTTCCACCAGCTGAACTCCTCTTTCATTACGCCGTTCGACCGCGAGGACATTTACAACCTCGCATCGTCGCTCGACGACATCATGGACTTCATGGAGGAGGCCGTCGACCTGGTCGTGCTGTATCAGGTCGAAGAACTCCCCAAGGGCATCGCCCAGCAGATCGAGGTGCTGGCCCGCGCGGCCGAGCTGACCGCCGAGGCGATGCCGGGGCTGCGGACGATGGACAATCTCACCGAGTACTGGATCGAGGTGAACCGCCTGGAGAACCAGGCGGACCAGATCCACCGCAAACTGCTCGCCCATCTCTTCAACGGCAAGTACGACGCCATCGAGGTGCTGAAGCTCAAGCAGATCGTGGACGTGCTGGAAGAGGCGGCCGACGCGTTCGAGCACGTCGCCAACACGGTGGAGACCATCGCGGTCAAGGAGTCCTGAACCACGTGGACACCTTTGCGCTGGTCGTGACCATCGGGGTCGCGCTCGGCTTCACGTATACGAACGGCTTCCACGACTCGGCGAACGCCATCGCCACGTCCGTCTCCACGCGCGCGCTCACCCCGCGCGCGGCCCTGGCGATGGCCGCGGTGATGAACCTCGCCGGAGCGTTCCTCGGCAGCGGTGTCGCCAAGACCGTCAGCGAGGGCCTGATCGCGACGCCCGAGGGGCAGAAGGGGATGGGAATCCTCTTCGCCGCACTCGTCGGCGCGATCATCTGGAACCTCGTCACCTGGTACTTCGGGCTGCCGTCCTCGTCCTCGCACGCCCTGTTCGGCGGCATGGTCGGCGCGGCGCTCGCCGGCGGGACGATGGTGCACTGGGACGGGGTGCTCGACAAGATCGTCATCCCGATGTTCCTCTCGCCGGTCATCGGTCTGGTCGTCGGCTACCTGGTGATGGTCGCGATCATGTGGATGTTCCGGAAGACCAACCCGCACAAGGCCAAGCGCGGTTTCCGGATCGCGCAGACGGTCTCGGCGGCGGGCATGGCGCTCGGCCACGGTCTGCAGGACGCGCAGAAGACGATGGGCATCGTGGTGATGGCCCTGGTCATCGCCGACGTGGAGAGCCCGAGCGACCCGATCCCGGTCTGGGTGAAGCTGGTCTGCGCGCTGATGCTCTCGCTGGGCACGTACGCGGGCGGCTGGCGCATCATGCGCACGCTCGGCCGCAAGATCATCGAGCTGGACCCGCCACAGGGCTTCGCCGCGGAGACGACGGGCGCGTCGATCATGTTCGGCTCGGCGTTCCTGTTCCACGCGCCGATCTCCACGACGCATGTGATCACCTCCGCGATCATGGGTGTGGGCGCCACGAAGCGGGTGAACGCGGTGCGCTGGGGCGTCGCGAAGAACATCATCCTGGGCTGGTTCATCACGATGCCGGCCGCGGCCCTGGTCGCCGCCGCGAGCTACGGCGTCGTGGTGCTGCTCTTCGGCTGACGGAACGTTCCGGGACGCGGTCCCCGTACGAGGAAACAGGTACGGGGGCAGGCACGGAGACGGGCAGAAGAAGAGCGGACGGGTACGAAGACGGGTCCGCCCCGCTCCCTCGTGGGGAGCGGGGCGGACCCTTTGCCTTACGGGTGGCACCGCCATGCAGCACCCAAAGGCAGTCTGGGGACGGGGCCGGTTCGCCGGAGGGGTGGGACGGTTCGCCGGTGGAAACCCACCGCCGGGCGCAACCGCCCACGCCCCCGGGCCGCGTCGGCTCCGTCGCCGGGGGACCCGACTATCCGAAGCGGCCCGAGATGTAGTCCTCGGTCGCCTGGACGGACGGGTTGGAGAAGATGCGCTCCGTCTCGTCGATCTCGATGAGCTTGCCGGGCTTGCCGACCGCCGCGAGGTTGAAGAACGCCGTGCGGTCCGAGACCCGGGCCGCCTGCTGCATGTTGTGCGTCACGATGACGATCGTGAAGCGCTCCTTCAGCTCGCCGATCAGGTCCTCGATGGCGAGGGTGGAGATCGGGTCCAGGGCGGAGCACGGCTCGTCCATCAGCAGCACGTCCGGCTCGACGGCGATCGCGCGGGCGATGCACAGACGCTGCTGCTGACCGCCGGAGAGGCCGGAGCCGGGCTTGTTCAGCCGGTCCTTGACCTCGTTCCAGAGGTTGGCGCCGCGCAGGGACTTCTCGACGATGTCCGACAGCTCGTTCTTCTTGTACGAACCGTTCAGCCGCAGGCCGGCCGCGACGTTGTCGAAGATCGACATGGTCGGGAACGGGTTGGGGCGCTGGAAGACCATGCCGACCGTGCGGCGCACGGTGACCGGGTCCACGTTCGGCCCGTAGAGGTTCTCGTCGTCCAGCAGCACCTTGCCCTCGACGCGGCCGCCGGGGGTGACCTCGTGCATCCGGTTCAGGGTGCGCAGGAAGGTGGACTTGCCGCAGCCGGAGGGGCCGATGAAGGCGGTCACGGAGCGGGGCTCCACGGTCATCGAGATGTCCTCGATGGCGAGGTGGGAGCCGTAGTAGGCGGACAGGCCGCTGACGTCGATGCGCTTGGCCATCTGAATCACTGCTTCTTTCGTGCCGCGTCAGCGGCCGGTCTTCGGGGCCTTCCAGCGGGCGATGCCGCGGGCCACCAGGTTGAGGATCATGACGAAGGCGATCAGGACCAGCGCGGCGGCCCAGGCACGGTCGTACGACTGCTCGGTACCGACCTTGTACTGCTCCCAGATGTAGAAGGGGAGCGAGGACTGTGCGCCCTGGAACGGGTTGGTGTTGATCAGCTGGCTGCCGAAGACCAGCAGCATGATCGGCGCGGTCTCACCGGCGATACGGGCGATCGCGAGCATCACACCGGTGGTGATGCCGCCGATCGCGGTCGGGAGGACCACCTTCAGGATGGTGCGCCACTTCGGGACGCCGAGGGCGAGCGAGGCCTCGCGGAGCTCGTTCGGGACGAGCTTGAGCATCTCCTCGGTGGAGCGGACCACGACCGGGATCATCAGGATCGTGAGCGCCAGCGCACCCATCAGGCCGGACGGCTGGGTCTTCGTCATCAGCATGATCGAGAGGATGAAGAGGCCCGCGACGATGGACGGGATGCCCGTCATGACGTCGACGAAGAAGGTCACGGCCCTGGCCAGGGCGCCCTTGCCGTACTCCACCAGGTAGACGGCGGTCAGCATGCCGAGGGGGGCGGAGATCAGGGTGGCGATGCCGACCTGCTCCAGCGTCCCGATCAGCGCGTGGTAGACGCCGCCGGTCGCGTCGGAGCCGAGCACGCCGCCCATGGAGTGGCTCAGGAAGTACCCGTCCAGGCGCTCCGCGCCGCGGCTGACCGTCGTCCACAGGAGCGAGGCGAGCGGTACGACGGCGAGCAGGAAGCACACCCAGACGATGCTGGTGGCGAGCCGGTCCTTCGCCTGGCGCCGGTTCTCGACGACCGAGGTCGTGACGTACGAGATGACGACGAAGAGGAGGGCGGAGAACAGGCCCCACTGGGTGCGGCTCTGCCAGCCGGCCGCCGCGCCGATGCCCACGCCCAGCGCGATCGCGACGGCTGCGAAGGCGACCGGGGCCCAGCGGGGCAGCGCCCGGCTGCTCAGGCTGTTCGGGCCGGTGGGCGCCGTCGGGGCGGGGCGCTCCTGGACGTCGGTGTTCACTGCCTGGCTCATGCGTTGGCCCCCGAGTACTCCTTGCGGCGGGCGATGATGAGCCGGGCCGCGCCGTTGACCAGCAGGGTGAGGACGAAGAGGACGAGACCGGAGGCGATCAGTGCGTCGCGCCCGAACTGGTCGGCCTCGTCGAACTTCGCGGCGATGTTCTGGGCGAACGTCCCGCCGCCCGGGTTGAGCAGGTGCCCGGAGATGATGAAGCTCGGCGACAGGACCGTGGCGACGGCCATCGTCTCGCCGAGGGCCCGGCCGAGGCCCAGCATCGAGGCGGAGATCACGCCGGAGCGGCCGAAGGGCAGCACCGAGAGGCGGATGACCTCCCAGCGGGTCGCGCCGAGGGCGAGGGCGGCCTCCTCGTTCATCCTCGGGACCTGGAGGAAGACCTCGCGGCTGACGCTGGTCACGATCGGCAGGATCATGATCGCGAGCAGGATGCCGACGGTGAAGAGCGAGCGGGCGACGCCGACCTCGGTCTTCTCGAAGAGGTACGTCCAGCCGAAGACCTGGTCGAGCCAGAGGTTCAGGCCCTCCAGGTACGGCACGAGGAAGAGGGCGCCCCAGATGCCGTACACGATGCTCGGCACGGCGGCGAGCAGGTCGACGACGTAGGCGAGGGGCGCGGCCAGCTTGCGCGGCGCGTAGTGCGAGATGAACAGGGCGATGCCGACGGCGACCGGGACGGCGATGGCCATCGCGATGACCGAGCTGACGACGGTGCCGAAGAGGAGGACCGCGATGCCGAAGACCGGCGGGGAGCCGGCCGGGTTCCAGTCGAGGGTGGTGAAGAAGTTGCCCTCGTCCTTGGAGATGGCGAGCGAGGCGCGGTAGGTGAGGAACACGGCGATGGACGCCATGATCACGAGCAGCAGTACGCCCGAGCCGGTCGAGAGGCTCAGGAAGACCTTGTCGCCCGCGCGCCCGGTCTTCTGACCGGTGCGCCTGCGTGCCGGCGGTGAGGCCGGCGGCGTTTCTATCGGTGTGGTGGAAGCCATGGTCTTTCCGGTCTGTGTGGGGGAGCGGCGTCGGCTCCCCTGGCGGCGGTGCACCGGATGGGTGGCGGCGGCCGGTCCGGAGGGGTGCGCCGGACCGGTGCGCCGGGAGTTGCCCCGGGGGCCGCCGGGCGGTGTGCCCGGCGGCGTACTCGACTAGGAGAGGGAGGCGATGGTCTCGCGGACCTTGGCGTTGATCTCGGCCGGGATCGGCGCGTAGCCGGCCTCGGTGAGGAGCTTCTGGCCCTCGTCACCGGCGGTGTAGTTCAGGAAGGACTTGACCGTGGGCAGGGTCTCGGACTTGTTGCCCTTGTCGCAGACGACCTCGTAGGTCACCAGGACGATCGGGTAGGCGCCCTCGGCCTTGGTGGTGTAGTCGAGGTCCAGCGCCAGGTCCTTGCCGGTGCCCTTGATCTTGGCGGCGGCGATGGCCTTGGAGGCGTTCTCCGGGGTGGCCTTGACCGGGGCGGCGCCACCGGTGTTGATGTCGACGGTGGAGATCGACTGCGAGGTGGCGTAGCTGAGCTCGAAGTAGCCGATCGCGCCGTCGACCTGCTTCACCTGGGCGGCGACGCCGGAGGAGCCGGACGCGGCCTGGCCACCGGGGGCCGGCCACTTCTTCTCGGCCTCGTACTTCCAGTCGCTCGGGGCGGCGGCGCCGAGGTACTTGCCGAGGTTCTGCGTGGTGCCGGAGTCCTCGGAGCGGTGGAAGGCCTGGATGTCCTTGTCCGGGAGCTTGGCGCCGCTGTTGAGCTTGGCGATCGCCGGGTCGTTCCACTTCTTGATCTTGCCGTCGAAGATCTTGGCGAGCGTGGGGGCGTCCAGCGTCAGGTTGTCGACGCCCTCCAGGTGGTAACCGATGGCGATCGGTCCGCCGACCATCGGGAGGTTGATGCCCTGGCCGCCCTTGCAGATCTTCTTCGAGTCGGCGACCTCTTCGGGCTTCAGCGCCGAGTCGGAACCGGCGAAGCCGACGGTGCCCTGGTTGAAGGCGATGATGCCTTCGCCGGAGGACGAGGACTTGTAGTTGACCTCGACGCCGGAGCAGCCCGCCATGTAGTTCTTGACCCAGAGGTCCATGGCGTTCTTCTGCGCACTGGAGCCGGAGGCGAGCAGCTGGCCCTTGGCGTCGTCGCACTTGATGTTCGACGCGGCGCTCGTCTTGCCGCCGTTGCCACCGGTGGAGCCGCTGTTGTCGTCCGAACCGCACGCCGTGAGGACCAGGGCGCCGGAGACGGCGAGGGCACCGAGCGCGGTGGCACGAAGCCGGTTCTTGCGCTGAAGCTTCACTTTCGGGTGTTCCTTCCAGGAGCCGCCGAGGTCTTTTTGGTTCTACGACGGCGTGCGTTGGGGTGGGTGCTCCGGCCTCGCGCCGCGCACCGTGCACCGCCGAAGTTAGGCAGAACAGGTGAAGTGGCCTACGGGGGAGAGTGAACGGAAGGTGAACCGTGCCGGACGACACGGTTCTGGCACACCGGGACGGGCTTGTGCGGTCGCACGGACGGCGCGGGGTGGTACGGGGCGCGTCGGGTACGTGTCGGGTACGTGTCGGGGCGCACCGGCCGAAGGGCGCGCGGGTGCCCTTCGGGTGCCCTTCAGGCGCCGGACCGATGGCCGGGGTGACCGGGGCGGCCGTCCGGCAGGGCGGTGAGCAGGGCGTCGAGCACGTCGCGGTCGCGGTCCTGGGTGAGGCGGGTCCGGGCCGCCGCGGGGGAGAGCCAGCACACCCGGTCCACCTCGGCGCCGGGCACGAAGGCGCCGTCGGTCGCCTCGGCGGCCCAGTAGGCGACCTCCTTGGGGCGGCCGTTGACGAAGTAGTGGACCGTGGGCAGCGGGGCACCGGTCACGCAGTGGTGGCCGGTCTCCTCCAGCACCTCGCGCCGGGCGGCGTCCAGCGCCGGCTCGCCGCGCTTCAGCTTCCCCTTGGGGTGCGACCAGTCGTCGTAACGGGGCCGGTGGACCAGACAGATCTCCAGCCTGCCGGAGTGCTCCGCGCGCCGCCACAGCACGCACCCCGCGGCGAGCACCGGCCCGTGCTTGCGGGCGCCCGGGGCGCGGCCGGGTGCGGTGTCGTGGGCGGGGCCGTTCATGGCCCGGCCACGGCCGCGGAGGTGTACGGCCAGCTCTCCCGGAACACGTGGCGGGCCGCCCCCACCTCGTGCCGCTGGTCGGCGTGGAGCACCCCGAGGGCGTACGCGGTCGCGGGCGCGATCCGGGGGGTGCGGGCCGCCGACGACGCCGCGGCGGCGGCCTCCGCCGCGTCCCGGTGCAGATCGAGTGCGCGGCCCGCCGCGGCCAGCACCGGATCGGGGGCGCCCCGCACCACCTCGTGGGCGTACCGGTGCAGCCGCAGCAGCAGTCGGGCCCGGTGCCAGGGCGCGTCCTGCGCCTCGTTGTACGGCTCGGCCGCCTTGTCCGAGGGGAGCGCCGCCACCGCGCCGAGCAGTTGTTGTTCGGCCCGGTCGGCGGGCCCGTGCAGCATCTCCTCGACCGGGGCCCCGGCCGAGGCGGCGAGCGGCACCTCCGAGGCGAGCAGGGCCACGGCGTCGGCCACCGCGTGGAAGCGGGAGGAGCCGAGCGCCTGGAGCGCCGCGGAGTGGGCGCGGGTCCGGGCGAGGGTCAGCTGCCGTTCGAGGAGTGCCCCGGCGCGGGCGGCGCCGACGCCGAGTGCGGCGCGCTCCTTGTCCGCGGGGGTCCCGGAGCTCTTGCGGGCGCCGGGCAGCGAGGTGCCGGACAGGGTGTGCAGTGCTTCGAGGAGCCGGTTCAGCCGGGTCGCGTAGGCGTGTTCCCGGGCCAGGGTGCCCGAGAGCCAGGCCAGTTCGGTGCGCAGCTGCTCGGCCCAGGCGGTGTCCAGCGCCGCCCGGAAGGTGTGCAGGGTGCCGCTGATCCGGCGGGCCGAGCGGCGCAGTGCGACGGCGGCCTGTTCGGCGCCGTGGCTCCCGGCGTCGGTGGGGGCGCTGTTCTCGCGGTGCAGGCGCAGGCTGCGGAGGAATTCGGCGGCCTGGTCCTGAAGGTAGGGCGCGAGCACCGCGCCCGCCGTGAGGTCCGCCTGCGTCGTCTGGTGGTCATGGCGTCGCACGCCGGCGCCTCCGGGCGTCAATGAGCATTTCCTGTACGTGCCGCAGCGGTTGGCCCTCCGCGTCCGTGGAGCGCCGGGTCCAGTTCCCGTCGGGACCCAGGTGCCAGGAGGAGGTGGTGTCGGCCATGCCGGTCTCCAGGAGACGGCTGAGCGCGGCTCGATGGGCGGGGTCGGTGACCCGGACCAGTGCTTCGATCCGGCGGTCGAGGTTGCGGTGCATCATGTCGGCGCTGCCGAACCACACTTCGGGTTCGCCACCGTTGCCGAAGGCGAAGATCCGGGAGTGTTCGAGGAAGCGGCCCAGGACCGAGCGGACCCGGATGTTCTCGGAGAGGCCGGTGACGCCGGGGCGGATCGCGCAGATGCCGCGCACCCAGATGTCCACCGGTACGCCCGCCATCGCGGCCCGGTAGCAGGCGTCGATGATCGCCTCGTCGACCATCGAGTTGGCCTTGATGCGGACGTAGGCGTTCCGTCCGGCCCGCTGGTGCGCGATCTCCTTGTTGATCCGGGCGATCAGCCCGTCGCGCAGGGACTTCGGCGCGACCAGGAGACGGCGGTAGGTCTCGCGGCGGGAGTAGCCGGAGAGCCGGTTGAAGAGGTCGGAGAGGTCCGCGCCGACCTGCGGGTCCGCGGTCAGCAGGCCGAGGTCCTCGTACAGCCTGGCCGTCTTGGGGTGGTAGTTGCCGGTGCCGACGTGGGAGTAGCGGCGCAGGGTGTCGCCCTCCTGCCGGACGACGAGCGAGAGCTTGCAGTGGGTCTTGAGCCCGACGAGGCCGTAGACGACGTGGCAGCCGGACTCCTCCAGCTTGCGGGCCCACTTGATGTTGGCCTGCTCGTCGAAGCGGGCCTTGATCTCGACGAGGACGAGGACCTGCTTGCCGGATTCGGCGGCGTCTATCAGGGCGTCCACGATCGGTGAGTCGCCCGAGGTCCGGTACAGCGTCTGCTTGATGGCCAGGACGTCGGGATCGCTCGCGGCCTGTTCCAGGAACGCCTGGACGGAGGTGGAGAACGAGTCGTAGGGGTGGTGCAGCAGCACGTCGCGTTCGCGCAGCGCGGCGAAGATGTCGGGCGCGGAGGCGGATTCGACCTCGGCGAGGTCGCGGTGGGTGCCGGCGACGAACTTGGGGTACTTCAGCTCGGGCCGGTCCAGGGAGGCTATGCCGAACAGTCCGGTGAGGTCGAGCGGGCCGGGCAGCGGGTAGACCTCGGCGTCGGACACCTTCAGCTCGCGGACCAGCAGGTCGAGCACGTACGGGTCGATGGACTCCTCGACCTCCAGGCGGACCGGCGGGCCGAAGCGGCGCCGCATGAGCTCCTTCTCCAGGGCCTTGAGGAGGTTCTCGGCGTCGTCCTCCTCGACCTCCAGGTCCTCGTTCCGGGTGACCCGGAACATGTGGTGGGCGAGGACCTCCATGCCCGGGAAGAGCTCTTCGAGGTGGGCGGCGATGACGTCCTCTATGGGCACGTACCGCTGGGGCGACGCCTCCAGGAAGCGGGTCAGCAGCGGCGGCACCTTGACCCGGGCGAAGTGGCGGTGGCCGCTGACCGGGTTGCGCACGACGACGGCGAGGTTGAGCGAGAGCCCGGAGATGTACGGGAAGGGGTGCGCCGGGTCGACGGCGAGGGGGGTCAGCACGGGGAAGACGCGCTGCCGGAAGAAGGTGAACAGGCGGGCCTGCTCCTTCTCGGTCAGCTCGGGCCAGCGGATCAGCTGGATTCCCTCGTCGGACAGGGCGGGGGCGATGTCCTGCTGGTAGCAGGCGGCGTGCCGGGCCATGAGTTCGCGCGAGCGGGTCCAGATCAGGTCGAGGACCTCGCGGGGCTGGAGTCCGGAGGCGGAACGGGTGGCGACCCCGGTGGCGATGCGGCGCTTCAGCCCGGCGACCCGGACCATGAAGAACTCGTCCAGGTTCGAGGCGAAGATGGCGAGGAAATTAGCCCGTTCGAGGAGGGGGGTCGCCGGGTCCTCGGCCAGTTCGAGCACCCGTTCGTTGAACGCGAGCCAACTGCGTTCCCGGTCCAGGAAACGGCCCTGGGGCAGCTCGTCGCCGTCCACGTCGGGTTCGTACGCGTCGGCGTCGTTGTCGAGGTCGGGGTCCAGGTCGGCCGCGGTGGACAGCACGGCGCCGTTGGACGACGCGGTGGCGAGGGCATGCGGCCGGTGCGCGGCGAGTGAGCCGACCGACGGCTGCACGGCGGGCTGGACCGGGACCTCGGAGCTGGGCTGCTGGCTCATGGCCCCATTGTTCCGCGCGGATGGCCCGAAGGGCGCGCCGGAAGGCGTGGAGATCGCGGGGAACGCACGGTTCGCGGCGCCCGCACGGCTCGTACGGCCCGTCCGGTTCACGCGGTCGCCGCCGGGATCTCTCCCGTTGTGGGGGGTCGGCACAGCTGGCTGCATTTTGAAAGGGTCGCAAGCGCTTCTGAATGGCCGGTAACGGCGACATGACGTGCAGGAAGCGGTGTGCCGTGCGTGGGCTGTGCGCGAGCCGTGCGCGAATGGGGCGTACGGGCCGGTACGGGGCGGGGTGCGCGGGCCGGTACGGGGCGGGCCCCGCATCCGTACCCGTGCCGGTATCCGCCCTCCTCCCCGTGCTCGATCCGTCCCCGTGCCCGGCTCAGGACTCCGTGCGGTACATCAGGTCCACCTCGTGCGTGGCGAAGCCCATCCGCTCGTAGACGGCCAGGGCCGCCTTGTTGTCCGCGTCCACGTAGAGCATCGCGGTCGGGAGCCCCTCGGCCGCCAGGTGGTGCAGCCCGATCGCGGTGAGCGCCTTGCCGAGCCCGCCGCCCTGGGCGTCGGGCCGGATGCCGACGACGTACACCTCGCCGAGCTGCTCCTCGGCGTGCACCTTCGTCCAGTGGAAGCCGATCAGCTCGCCGTCGCGCTCGGCCAGGAAGAAGCCCTTCGGGTCGAACCAGGGCTCCGCCTTGCGGTCGTCCAGGTCGCGCTGGGTCAGCGAACCCTGCTCCGGGTGGTGGGCGAAGGCGGCACGGTTCACCGCGAGCCAGGCGGCGTCGTCCTCGCCGGGCACGAAGGTGCGGACGGTGACGCCGGGCGGCAGCACCGGCTCCGCGATGTCCAGCGGCACCAACGGGCGCCGCAGCTGCCGCAGTTCGCGGAAGAGCGAGAGGCCGAGGACCTGGGCGAGGTGCCGCGCCGCGGACTTCCCGCCGTGCGCCCACACCCGCAGCCGCTTCCCGGTGGCGGCGAGCAGCGCCGCACCCAGCGCCCGCCCGTGGCCCTGCCCGCGGTACGCCGGGTGCACGACCAGCTCGGCGGCCGGGGCCTCGACGGGGTCGGTGTCCTCCAGCTGCGCGTATCCGACCAGGGTGGCTCCGCTGATGAGCAGCAGGTGTCGCACGCCCTCCCGCCGTCCGCCCCGCAACTGCAGCCGCCCCTGCTCGGACACGGCCTGCCTGCCGTCGGACCGGGCCGCCTCCGCGAGCAGGTCCGACACGGCTTCGGCCTGTTCGGGGGAGAGCTCTTCGAGCGTCCGGATCTCACGTCCGGGAGCGGGGAGAGGTACGTCAGTCGTCATGTCTACGAGCCTACGGGGACGGGGTGGCGACGGGGAGGGACAGCCGGGTGCGGACGGGTGGCGGACGGAAGGGAAACGGGTGGAAGGAGGCGCGGGCGGAAGGAGCGCGGGGGAGGAAAGCGCGGCGGAAGGGGCACAGAGGGAAGGTGCACAGGAGGGGAAGGAGGCGCGGCGGAAGGGGGCGCGGGCGATGGACAGGGCGGCGGACAGGGCGTACGGCGTACGCCTTCGCCCCGTATGCCCGCATGTCGGGTGCCCCGTACGGGTGATGTGTTCTGTTTGGTCCTGATGTCGACCGCATGGCAACCAGTTCGTAACCCCGAACATCTGTTGCGCTACGCGCGTTGACCCTAGGCTGCGGCACGAAGTCTCCAGACTTGTCACCACCGCCAAACCTCCCGCTGAACTACAAGGGGACCGATGTCGACACCGCACAAGAACCGCGCGTCCCGGCGGGTGCTCGCCACCGCGGCCGGACTCGCCACAGTCGGCGCGCTCGTCGCCGCGATGCCTGCCGGAGCCCAGGACCGTCAGGGTCAGGAGCACCACGGGCAGGGCCGTACCGTCGACGTACAGCTGCTGTCCTTCAACGACCTGCACGGAAACCTGGAGCCGCCGGCCGGCTCGGCGGGCACGGTCACCGAGACGCAGCCCGACGGCACGACCAAGGCGATTCCGGCCGGCGGCATCGAGTACCTCGCGTCCTCGCTGCGTGCCGCGCGTCAGGGGCACCCGTACTCGATCACCGCGGCCGGTGGTGACATGGTGGGCGCCAGCCCGCTGCTGTCCGGTCTCTTCCACGACGAGCCGACCATCGAGGCGCTCAACAAGATCGACCTCGATGTGACGACCGTGGGCAACCACGAGTTCGACGAGGGCGCCACCGAGCTGGCCCGCCTCCAGAACGGCGGCTGCCACCCGGACGAGGGCTGCTACGAGAAGGACAAGAAGTTCGAGGGCGCGGACTTCCCCTACCTCGCCGCCAACGTGACGGACGAGAAGACCGGCAAGCCGATCCTCAAGCCGTACACGGTGTGGAAGAAGAACGGCGTCAGGATCGGCTTCATCGGGGTGACCCTGGAGGGCACGCCGAACATCGTCACGGCCAACGGCGTCAAGGGCCTGAAGTTCCACGACGAGATCAAGACGATCAACAAGTACGCCAGGGAACTGAACCGGCAGGGCGTCAAGTCCATCGTCGCGCTGATCCACGAGGGCGGGGCCCCGGCCTCCGCCTCGTACAACTACGACTGCGACAGCTCCGGCCCCGGTGACGGCATCTCCGGGCCGATCACGGAGATCGCCAAGGGCATCACGCCCAAGGTCGACGCGCTGGTCACGGGCCACACCCACCAGGCGTACGTGTGCACGATCCCGGACCCGGCGGGCAACCCGCGCATGGTCACCTCGGCGTCGTCGTTCGGCAAGCTCTACACCGACACGACGCTCACCTACGACCGCCGCACCAAGGACATCGTCCGTACGTCGGTGGAGTCGGCGAACCACATCGTCAGCCGGGACCAGCCCAGGGCCAACGACATGACGGCCCTGATCGCCCGCTGGAACGCCCTTGCGGCGCCCATCGCGAACAAGCCGCAGGGCTACATCGGCGCCGACATCAACGGCCGCGGCTCCACGGCCCTGGAGAAGCCGCTCGGCGACCTGATCGCGGACGCCCAGCTGGAGGGCATGGCCCCGGCGGACAAGGGCGGGGCGGTCGTCGCCCTCATGAACCCGGGCGGCATCCGCGCGGACCTGGTGCACAAGGCGAGCGGCGCCGAGGGCGACGGGGTGGTGACGTACGGGGAGTCCTTCACCGTGCAGCCCTTCACCAACATGATGAACGTCGTCGACCTGACCGGCGCCCAGCTGGTCACCGCGCTCCAGCAGCAGGTCAGCGGCTCCAACGAGGCCAGCCCGAAGATCCTCCAGGTGTCCAAGGGCCTCACGTACACCCTGGACATGACGAAGACGGGCGCGGCCCGAGTGGTCACCGGCACCATCAAGCTCAACGGTGAGGCGATCGACCCGGCGAAGACGTACCGCGTCGCGATGAACGAGTTCCTGGCGGGCGGCGGCGACGGCTTCGCGGCGCTCGGCGAGGGCACGAACAAGCTGGTGGGCGCCTCCGACCTGGACATGTTCAACGCCTACCTGGCGGCCCACTCCACGCCCGAGGCCCCGCTGGCCCCGCCGGCGGCGGACCGGATCACGGTCATCAAGTGACCGCGGTGACGCAGTGACTCCCGTACGCGGGTGAGGAAGGGCGGTGGGCCGGCGGGCCCATCGCCCTTCTGCGTTACGGGGGAGCGTTCCGGCGGCGTGAACCGGGCCCCGGCGGTGGTACGGGACGCCCCAGGTGCGCTACGGGCGGCCCGGTGGCGGTACGGGCGCCCCGTTTCCCGCACTGGCAGAGCCGCCCGCCCCCGTTCCTCGCGCGGTCGGAGCCTCCCACCCCGTCAGAGCTTCCCGAAGGTCACCCCGCGCCAGGTCCAGCCCGCCGCGAGCAGTGCCGCCCGGACCTCGTGGGCGGGCAGCGGGACCACGCCGTCGGCGGGACGCCTCGTGCCGGTCAGCTTGTCGAACAGGCCCATCGGTCACTCCTCTCCGGTGGCTCGGACGCACCCTGCCGACAGCCGGGGTCCCGCCCGCGGCGGACCGACGACCCTGCCGCCCGCCCTGTTCCCGTCGTGACGTGCACCCGTCATAATCTGACGGCTGACCCCCACGGCAGACGGAGGCACCCCCGCATGAGCCCGTACACCGCCACGCGTCGGAACTTCCTGGCCGGTGCTCTCGCCGCCACCGCCACCGTGCTCGTCGGTACGGGCTCCGCGAGCGCCGACGGCCGCCGGGTCCTCACCACCCGGGACTGGATGGCGGCCGTCCCCGACGCCACCGAGCTGCGGGCGCTCACGATCCCCGGCTCGCACGACTCCGGCGCCCGCTACGGCGGACCCTGGACGGAGTGCCAGAACACCACGATCGCCGAGCAGTTGAGCAGCGGCATCCGCTTCCTCGACGTACGGTGCCGCCTCACCGGCGGCTCGTTCGCGATCCACCACGGGGCCTCGTACCAGAACCTGATGTTCGGCGACGTGCTGGGCGCCTGCTGGGACTTCCTGGCCGCGCATCCCACCGAGACCGTGCTGATGCGGGTCAAGCAGGAGTACTCGGAGGAGAGCGACGCGGCGTTCCGGGCGGTCTTCGACGACTACCTCGACAACCGGGGCTGGCGTCCGCTCTTCCGCATCGACTCCGCGCTGCCCTCGCTGGGCGGGGCCCGCGGCAAGGTCGTACTGCTCGCCGACAACGCCGGTCTGCCCGGGGTCCGTTACGCCGACCCGGCGCTCTTCGACATCCAGGACGACTACATGGCGGAGCCGTTCGCCAAGTACCCGAAGGTCGAGGCCCAGTTCCGCAAGGCGGCCCGGCAGCCGGGGAAGCTGTACATGAACTACGTCAGCACGGCCGCCCTGCTCCCGCCGCGCTGGAACGCGGACCGGCTCAACCCGCAGGTGCATTCCTTCCTGGACGGCTCGGAGGCGGCGGGCTGGACCGGGCTGGGGATCGTCCCGATGGACTTCCCGGCCACCAGGTCGGGCCTGGTCGAGTCGCTGATCCGGCACAACCCGGGGATCTGAACGGGCTCGCCGGTCGCCCGCCTCCCCTTACGCGAAGTGTTGGAGCTGGTGCCCCTCCCGCCACTGAACGGGCCTGCCTGGAAGGAGAAGGAGTCACGCTGTCCGGCAAGTACGGAAAAGGCGGCGGATGGCCGGTTTCGCTTCGACGCTCGGTGTGCGGGCAAGACCCGGGCGGGTTCTGCCTCGGCGCGCACTGGCAGACTGACGCGATGTCGTTGTCTCTGGACGCGTTCCCCGATCCCATAACGGCAGACCCGCCTCGCACGGCCGGCCGGCCCTTGCTCACCCAGTCCTGGCTGGATCTGGCCTTCCTCCACTGGGCTGCCGATCCTGACGTCGTGGCTCGGCTGCTGCCCGCTGGCACGCGGCCGGACACACTGGACGGCGTCACGTACATCGGACTCGTCGCCTTCCGGATGCACCGCGTGGGATGGTTCGGCCTGCCCGGTATTCCCTACCTCGGCTCCTTCCCGGAGACCAACGTCCGCTTGTATTCCGTGGATGCCCACGGACGACGCGGGGTGGTCTTCCGCTCGCTCGACGCCTCCCGGCTGCTTCCCGTAGCCGTCGGCCGGGCGGCCTTCCGTCTGCCCTATGTCTGGTCGAGGATGGAAGTCCGCCGACAGGGCAGCACCATCACGTACACCAGTAGCCGGCGCTGGCCCGGCCCCCGGGGCGCGCACAGCAGCCTGGCCGTACGGGTCGGCGGCCCGGTCGAGGAGCCTTCCGAGCTCGAACACTTCCTGACGGCCCGCTGGGGAATGCACAGCTTGTTCTTCGGGCACTCGCTGTACCTCCCGAACACTCACCCCCGTTGGCCCCTGCACCGCGCCGAGCTTCTCCATTGGGATGAAGACCTTGTGGTCTCGGCGGGCCTGCCCGCGCCGGCCGAGGAACCCCTGAGTGTGCTCTACTCCCCCGGGGTACCCGTCCGCTTCGGACGCCCGCCCAGAAGGCCGGGGGATCCCCACTCCGTGAGTCCGGCGGCCGACCTGTCTGCCATCGCGCGGGAAGGCCGGCCGGTCAAGGCTTTGTGACCACCGGGCGAATCCCTGCCGTCGGCACCGCCCGGTGGCAGGAGCCCGGGATCAGCTGAAGTAGGTCTGCCGGACGCGGTCGAAACGGTGCGCCAGAAGGTCGTCGCGGTGGATGGCCCAGCCCACCTCTCCGTCGCCCTGGTCGAAGAGGTTGTCCTCGCCGAACTCCAGCAGGTTCAGCCACGCTCCTTCGTGCCCCTCCTTCAAGGCCTTGTCGTACAGGTCGTCGAACCTTTCCGGCTCGGACCTGCATATGACCACGGCTTCCTCGCACTTCGTCAGGAACTCCTCGGCGAAGTAGTTGCTGTGGTATTTCGGGTTCAGCTTCACCCCTCGCAATCCGCAGCTCCGTTTCACGTACGGGATGGCCCCGACCCGCTCGGCATACTCCGTGACCGCCTCCAGGAACGGCCGAAGCTGTTCTCTTTCCTCCTCGTGCACGTCCTCGATGTCCGGCATCTTGGCTGCTGGATCCGGATGACCGGTGTTGCCGTTGTCCCACATCCAGTCGAGGACATCCCAGGCTGTGCCGGGGCGGCAGACCAGCGCCCGTCGTTCGAGGACCTCAGGCCCCTCCATTTCGCCGAAAATCTCCTCCACAGGTGCGGGGCGTTCGGCCGTCTCGGTTCCCGGCGGGACGTAGATCACCGGTGCGTGTTCGTCATGCTGGTACTCCAAGCCCGTGAAGAACAGCAGGCGCCCCTCGCGGGGGAGCCCGAGGTCCAGTGGCTGCTTCGGTATCGCGGCCAGGTCGAGGTCGGCCACGAAGGAGCCTTCTTCCCACGGGACATCGGCAGGCAGCTGCGGCAGTCCGCCGACGTGACCCACCACGTGATCTCCGGGGCCGACCGCGGACAGCGCGGGCGTGGACAGATGGACGGACGGCTGCAAGATCCACATGATGCGGGTGATGGCGTCGTCGGAGACCCCGTGCCGACGGGCGAAGGCCCGGAACTCATCGGTGTATGACATACCGTCATCCTGCGCCGCACCACTGACAATCACCGGCCCGGCGGTTCCGCCTCACACATCGGAAGCGAGCCGGCGGACCGCGGGGCGCAGCGGCTCGGGGTATCGGAATACGGAGCCTGTCCACATCAGCGCTCCTTCCACGGACCGTGGGTTCCACCATCGCAGTGCGCCGCGCCCGCTCACAGCTCCGGCGGCGGCTGGGGCGCCCCCGGCAGGCGGATCGATGCCTCGGTGCCGTCTCCCTCCGCCGGGCGCAGGGTGATTTCGCCGCCCGCCTGCTGGACCGTGCGGGCGACGATCGACAGGCCGAGGCCGGAGCCGGGGAGCTGGCGGGCGGACGGGGAGCGCCAGAAGCGTTCGAAGACGTGGGGGAGCTCGTCGGCGGGGATGCCCGGACCGTGGTCCCGCACGGTCAGTTCGCCGTCGCGCAGGACGACCTCGATCGTGCCGCGGGGCGGGCTGAACTTCACCGCGTTGTCCAGGACGTTGACCACCGCCCGCTCCAGCGCGGCCGGTTCGGCCCGTACGTACCAGGGGGTGAGGTCGGCCCTGATCGTCAGTTCGGGGCCGCGCAGGCGGGCGCGTTCCAGGGCGGTGTCGGCGATGTCGTGCAGGGCGACGACCTGGAGGGGGCCGGGTCCCGCCGCGTCGGGGCGGGACAGTTCCTGGAGGTCGCCGATGAGCGAGGCCAGCTCGGTCATCTGCGCCTTGACCGACTTCATCAGGGCCCTGCGGTCGTCCGGCGGGATGGCCCGGCCGGTGTCCTCGCTGCGGGAGAGGAGTTCGATGTTGGTGCGGAGCGAGGTCAGCGGGGTGCGCAGCTCGTGTCCCGCGTCCGCGATCAGCTGGGCCTGGCGGTCGCGGGAGCTGGCCAGGGACGCGGTCATCGAGTTGAAGGAGCGGGACAGCCGGGCGATCTCGTCCTCGCCCTCGACCGGGATGCGGACGGTCAGGTCGTCGGTGCGGGCGACGTGCTCGACGGCCCGGGTCAGCTCGTCCACCGGGCGCAGGCCGGTGCGGGCGACCCAGAGACCGGCCGCACCGGCCCCGAGCACGCCGATGCCGGAGACGGCCAGGAGCACCCAGGCGAGGGTGGACAGGGGCCGGTCGACCTCGCTGACGGGGCGGGCGAGGGAGAGGGCCAGTTCCGTGTCGGGCAGGCCGAGCCCCTGCGAAACCCGCAGCGGGGTGGTGTACACGCGCATCCGCACCCCGTCGGCCGCGGTCGCCCAGTGCAGGGTGTCCGCCCGCTCGTGGCCGATCACGGCGAGGTCCGCCCCGGTGACCGGCAGCTGGGCCGCCCCGGGCGCGATGCAGGCCGTGCCCTGGGAGTCGACGAGCTGGACGGTGAAGCCGGAGTAGGGCCGGGGCGGGAGCTGGGAGGTTCCCCGGCAGTACGTGTACAGGTCGGTCAGATAGCGCTTGTCGACCTGGGTGTCGCGCAGCGAGGCGTCCAGCTGGTCCTCCAGCTGCATCTTCACCATGAACCAGCACGACGCCGCGACCGCCGCCACCGCGACCGCCACCGCGACCGCGACCAGCAGGGCGAGCCGGGTGCGCAGCGGCCGGGCGCGGAGCCGTCGCAGGACCCCGGTCATCCGTCACCGCCGCCGGTGCGGAGCGCGTAACCGACTCCCCGCACCGTGTGCACGAGCCTCGGTTCGCCGCCCGCCTCCGTCTTGCGGCGCAGGTACATCACGTACACGTCCAGGGAGTTGGAGCTGGGTTCGAAGTCGAAGCCCCACACCGCCTTGAGGATCTGCTCGCGGGTCAGCACCTGGCGCGGGTGGGCCAGGAACATCTCCAGCAGGGTGAACTCGGTCCGGGTCAGCTCGACCCTGCGGGTGCCCCGGGAGACCTCGCGGGTGGCGAGGTCCATCCGCAGGTCCGCGAAGGTCAGCACGTTCTGGTCGAGGGCGCCGCCCGCCGCCGGGGCCGCGTACGAGCTGCGGCGCAGCAGGGCCCGGATGCGGGCGAAGAGCTCGTCCAGCTCGAAGGGCTTGACCAGGTAGTCGTCGGCGCCCGCGTCGAGACCGGTGACCCGGTCGCCGACGGTGTCGCGGGCGGTGAGCATCAGGACGGGGGTGGTGACGCCCGCGGAACGGAGCCGGCGGGCGGCGGTCAGCCCGTCCATCCGCGGCATCTGGATGTCGAGGACGATGAGGTCGGGGGCGTACGAATCCGCCCTGGCCAGGGCGTCGAGGCCGTCGACGGCGACCTCGGTGCCGTAGCCCTCGAACGCGAGGCTGCGCTGCAGGGCCTCGCGCACGGCGGGCTCGTCGTCGACGATCAGGATGCGCTGCGGATCGTCTTCGGCGGGGCTCATCGCTCGTGGTCCTCTTCTCGTTCCGTCCGTACGGACACTGTGCCTTCCGGCTCTCAGCCTCGCACGGCCCGCGTCGGCCTCGCACGGCTGCGGCGCACCGTCGTGCGTCGTCGCGCGGCCCGGTGTCCGTGCCCACCGGTGGAGGCGCGACCGTCTTTCGCAGAGGTCGTTCTTTCCTCAGGAGCCGTTGCCGGACCGCAGGGTGTCGAGGTCGGCCTTGAGCGTGTTCACGGGGATGGCGAAGCCGAGGCCCACGCTGCCCGCGCTCGAACCGCTCGACCCGCCGGCCGAACCCGCCGCGTACATGGCGGAGTTGATGCCGATGATCTCGCCGTTCATGTTGATCAGCGCACCGCCGGAGTTGCCGGGGTTGAGCGAGGCGTCGGTCTGGATGGCCTTGTACGTGGTGGTGGACTCGCCGGTGTCGCCGTTGAACTGCCGACCGCCGAACTCGAACGGCCACTGGTCCTGACCGCCCTGCCCCCGCCCCTGTCCCTGGCCGCCGCCGTCCTTGGCGACCGTGACGTCGCGGTCGAGGGCGGAGACGATGCCGCTGGTGACCGTGCCGGTGAGGCCCTCCGGCGAGCCGATCGCGACGACCTGGTCGCCGACCGCCACCGTCGAGGAGTCGCCCAGCGTCGCCGTCTTCAGCCCGCTCGCGCCCTGGAGCCTGATCAGCGCGAGGTCCTTGTCGGGGTCGGTGCCGACGACCTTCGCGGTGTACGTACGGCCGGTGCTGAGCCTCACCTCGATCGACGAGGCGCCGGAGATGACGTGGTTGTTGGTGACGACCTCGCCGTCGGAGGTGATGACGACGCCGGAACCGGTGGACTCGCCCGCCGCCGAGGTCGCGTTGATCTCCACGATCATCGGGGACACGGCCTTGGCGACCCCGGCGACGCTGCCCTTGTCGCTCTGCGAGACGGTGGTGCCGGGGACGACGCCACTGCTGCTCGTGGTGGTCGTGCCGGTGTCGGTGAGCTGTGCGACGACGGTGGCGGTGCCGCCGCCGACGATCGCCGCCGCGATCGCCACGGCCGTCAGGAGGGCGACCGGCCGCCGGGCCCGGTGCCGGGCCGGTGCCGGACCCGGCGTGGGCTGCGACGGCCCCGGGCCACCGTTCCCGTCACCGCCGCCGTGCCCGCCGGCGCTGCCCGGACCGGGCCACACGGTGGTGCCGGGGCCCGTCGTGATCGGCTGCGCGGGCCGGTACGGCGGCGGCGGGTAGGCCGCGTCGCCACTGCCGTACGAGGGGTGCGTCGGGTACTCGCCGCTCGGGCGCTGGCTCTCTGTCATGCATATGAGCGTGTCCGGCGAAGATGAGAGAAACCTGAGCGCGTCCTGAGAAGCCCGGCAGAAGCTCGTATGTCCGATGTAAAGGTCCGGGAGCCGCCGGGCCACCCGTGCCCGGCACGGGTCAGCTCGGCGGGTGGGTCGGTTCCCCGCAGCCGCACGAGCGCCGCACCACCAGCGCGGACGGGAACTGCTTCAGCCGTTCGCGCCGCGAGCCCGACACCCGCAGCGAGTCGTCGAGCACCAGGTCCACCGCCGCCCGTGCCATCGCGGGCCGGTCCGAGGAGACCGTCGTCAGCGGCGGATCGGTCAGACCGGCTTCCTTCACGTCGTCGAAGCCCGCCACCGCGAGCTCGCCCGGCACGTCGATCCGCAGCTCGCGCGCGGCCCGCAGCACACCGATGGCCTGGTCGTCCGTCGAGCAGAAGATGGCCGGCGGCCGGTCCGGTCCGGAGAGCAGTTTCAGCGCCACCTGGTAGGCGTCGTAGCGGTTGTACGGGGCCTGGAAGAGCCGGCCCTCGGTGGAGCGCCCCGACTCGTGCATCGCCCGGCGCCAGCCCTCGACGTGGTCGGCGACCGGGTCGCCGACCGCCGGGGTGGACTCCACACCGCCGAAGCACGCCACGTACGCGTTGCCGTGCTCCAGCAGGTGCCGGGTGGCGAGCTGGGCGCCGCCGATGTCGTCCGTGACGACCGCGACGTCCTCGATCGCCTCCGGCCGCTCGTGCAGCAGCACGACCCGCGCGTCCCACGCCTCTATCTCGGCCGCCGCCCGCTCGCTGGGGCCCTGACTGACCAGGATCAGCCCGGAGACCCGCATGCCGAGGAAGGCCCGCAGATAGTGGACCTCGCGCTCGTCGCGGTAGTCGGAGTTGCCGACCAGCACCATCTTTCCGCGCTCGGCGGCGGCCTGCTCGACCGCGTGGGCCATTTCCGCGAAGAACGGCTGCCGGGCGTCCGGCACGATCATCCCTATGAGATCGGTCCGCCGCGACGCCATCGCCTGGGCGACCCGGTCGGGCCGGTAACCCAGCTCCTTGATCGCGGCGAGTACCCGCTCGCGCGTGGCCGGGGCGACCGGCCTGGGTCCGTTGTTGATGACGTAGCTGACGACCGCTGTCGACGTACCCGCCAGTCTCGCCACATCGTCCCGCGTCACCTTGGCCACGCGCGGCAGTCTACGCGGATGGACCCGTCACTTGGCAGGCCGGACGGGGGCTTTCTCCGCGCCCCCGGCCGCCCGCGGCTGCTCCGAACGGGTTACGGGGCAGGTGGCGCCCCCGCCGCGGCCCGTGCCCCGGCCTTCTCCGCCGCGCGGGCCTCCTCGGCGGCGCGTTCCACCTTCTCCGGTGCGACGAAGCGGTAGCCGACGTTGCGGACCGTGCCGATCAGCGACTCGTGCTCGGGGCCGAGCTTGGCGCGCAGCCGCCGTACGTGCACGTCGACCGTACGGGTGCCGCCGAAATAGTCGTAGCCCCAGACCTCCTGGAGCAGCTGGGCGCGGGTGAAGACCCGGCCGGGGTGCTGCGCCAGATATTTGAGCAGTTCGAATTCCTTGAAGGTCAGGTCCAGGACCCGGCCCTTCAGCTTCGCGCTGTACGTCGCCTCGTCGACCGAGAGGTCGCCGCTGCGGATCTCCATCGGGGAGTCGTCGGCGCCCAGCTGCTGCCGGCCGGTGGCCAGCCGCAGCCGGGCCTCGACCTCGGCCGGTCCCGCGGTGTCCAGCAGCACGTCGTCGATGCCCCAGTCGGCGGTGACGGCCGCGAGACCGCCCTCCGTCACGACGAGGACCAGCGGACAGCCCGGCCCCGTGGACCGCAGCAGCCGGCACAGCGACCGCACCTGCGGCAGATCGCGCCGCCCGTCGATCAGGACGACGTCGGCGGCCGGGGTGTCCACCAGGGCGGGGCCCTCGGCCGGGGCCACCCGCACGCTGTGCAGCAGGAGGCCGAGGGCGGGAAGCACCTCCGTCGACGGCTGGAGGGCATTCGTCAGGAGCAGCAGTGAACTCATCGCCGCCCACCTGCCCGGGTCGTCGGTCGATGATCGTGCACGTTTCGCTCGCCCATTACGTCGATCCTCCTCGTTCCCTGCGAGAGGGGCACTCCCGGGCGGGGCCCGGGGGAGTATGCGGCACTTCTTCGTACGTTTCGGTACTGGCTTTCGCCCTGCCTGCCGTGCGACGGCCGCCGCACGGTTCCTGCCGGCGCGGCCCCGCGCCCCGGGACCGCTGAGCTTGTGGAAACGTCGCCGTAACAACGCCTGGAAAGCACTAAAGGACCCGGGGGCTGCTTTGCCCGGATCCTCTTCCCAGCAGAATAGCCCACATGAGTTCTGTGTCCGAGGGACGGTTTCGGAGTTCCGCTGTTCCCTTGATCACGCGTACTCCGTTGCGCACCGCATTGCGGACCGATGACGGAGTGCGTATCGAGGCGGTGTACGAACCGTGCACGGCGGATGCCGGGAACGCTGCGAAAACATTCTTCGACGGTACTGCGATCGTGGTCGCGCACGGTTTCACCGGCTCGGTGGACCGGCCCGCGGTGCGGCGTGCGGCCGGGGTGTTCGCCCGGCGCGCGGCCGTGGTCACCTTCTCGTTCCGGGGGCACGGCGGGTCCGGCGGGCGGTCGACGGTGGGTGACCGCGAGGTGCTGGACCTGGCGGCCGCGGTGGCGTGGGCGCGATCGCTCGGGCACCGGCGGGTGGTGACCGTCGGGTTCTCGATGGGCGGTTCCGTGGTGCTGCGGCACGGGGCGCTGTACCGGGGGCGGACACGGAACGGCGGGGGAGACGCGGGCACCGGCGGCGCCGAGAAGCACGAGGGGCGCATCGCGGCGCGCCCGCAGGCGCATGCGGACGCGGTGGTGGCCGTGAGCGCCCCCGCCCGCTGGTACTACCGGGGCACGGCCCCGATGCGCCGCGTGCACTGGGTGGTGACCCGGCCCACGGGGCGGCTGGTCGGCCGTTACGGGCTGCGCACCAGGATCGACCGCAACGGGTGGGACCAGGTCCCGCTCCCGCCCGTCGGGGCGGCCGGGCTGATCGCCCCGACGCCGTTGCTGGTCGTGCACGGCGACCGGGACCCGTACTTTCCGCTGGACCACCCCCGGATGCTGGCCGACGCGGCGGGCGACGGCGCGGAGCTGTGGCTGGAGCGCGGCATGGGGCACGCGGAGAACGCCGCGGACGAGGGCCTGCTCACCCGCATCGCCGACTGGGCGGTGGCACCGTGACCGATGATGGACAGCCGACGCGAGACGAGAGGAACGCCGCCATGCCTGCGGGAACGATCCGCTACTGGGCCGCCGCCAAGGCCGCCGCCGGGGCCGCGGAGGAGCCGTACACAGCCGCGACCCTCGCCGAGGCACTCGACGCGGTGCGCGAACGGCACCCCGGAGAGCTCACCCGAGTGCTGCAGAGGTGCTCGTTCCTGATCGACGGTGAACCCGTCGGGACCCGAAGCCATGAGACCGTACGCCTTGCCGAGGGCGGCACGGTCGAGGTGCTCCCGCCGTTCGCAGGAGGGTGAACCGCAGCACATGAGCAGCAACGATCAGCAGTATCCGTACGGACAGGACCCGGGCCACGGGTACGGGGCCGGCGCCCCCGGATACGACGACCAGTCGTACGGCGCGCACCAGTCGTACGACGCGCACCAGTCGTACGGCGGGCAGCCGTACGGGGACCAGTCGTACGGCGGGCAGCCGTACGGGGGTGGTCAGGATCCGTACGCCGCACAGCCCCACGGCGGCCAGTCGTACGGCGGCCGGGACCCGTACGGGGCCGTGCACCGGGCGCCCGGCCCGTACGACCCGCATCACGCGCCCCAGGCACCTCAGGCACCCCAGACACCTCAGGCACCCCAGGCACCTCACGGGGGACAGGGAGGTCACGGTTCCGCCTGGCCCGCCGGGTACGCGCAGGAGCCGTCCGGGGCCCAGGGCGCGCAGGACCCCGGTGTCGCGCAGACCTGGGAGGGGCAGACCTGGGACACCCAGTACCAGCCCACCGTCCGGCCCGCCCAGTCGGCGCAGCCCGCTCACTCCGACCGGCCCGCGCAGCCCGTTCCGGACGCCGCCGAGACCGCGTACCTGCCGCCGCAGGGTGCCTCGGGTTCGTACCCGCTGCCTCCCGAGGTGCCGGTCGCGCCTGCCGGCTCCCCCTCGACCGGTGCGGGTGCGCAGGAGCCGGGCGGGTCCGCCGTCACGCCCTCCGAGTCCCTGCGCGACGCCGCCGGCTACGGGGCCCCCACCACCCTGGGCAACAGCCGTGTCACCGACGCCCAGCGGGCCCGCGCCGAGGGCCGCTCGCCGATCATCGCGCCGGGCATGCAGCCCGCAGCGATCACCGCGGGGCTCGGGCTGCTGCTCGCCCTGGGTGCCGCGATCGGCCAGTACGCCCTGGTCGTGCCGCTGGTGCTGCTCCAGGCCGTGACCGCGGCCGGCTGGTTCCGGCTCAACGGCATGTGGCCGGCCCGGCAGGGCATCGCGCTGGCGTTCGCGGGCGGCCTCGTCGCCGACGTCGTGCTGCTCGCCGCGGGCCGGGAGAACGCCCCGGCCGCCATCCTCGGCACCCTCGGCATCTGGGTGCTGCTCACCGTGGTCCTCCAGCTGCGCAGCCGGGCGGATGCCGACGACCGGATGTACGGGCTGATGGCCACCGTCGCCTCGGCCGCCCTCTCGGTGCTGGCCGCCGGGCACCTCGCGGCGGTCCCGGACGCGGTGACGGTGGGGGCGATCGCCGTCGCGGCCGCCGTGGTCGTCCGCGCGCTGCCGCTGCCCGGACCGGCCTCGGTCGTGATGGCGCTGCTCGTGGCCGCGGGTGCCGGTGCCTTGGCGGGCACGTTCACCGACCTCGGTGCCAAGGGGGCGCTGCTCGGCCTCGCGGCGGGCGGCTGCGCACTGATCGGGCTGCGGGTGGCGAGTTACGACTACCCGTCGCGCTTCGTCCACATGACCGCCGGGGTGGCGCTGCCGCTCACCGCCGCGGCCCCCGCCGTCTACCTGCTCGGCCGCACGCTCTCGTAACGCCGGCCGCCGTCGGCCGCCACCGCCCCGGGAACCGAAGAAGGGTGCCCGCTCGTCGATCACCCGGGGCGCCGCGCACGTTTCGTCGACGCGCGGTGCGCGAGGAGTACGGCCGGATTGCAGGGTGGGGGAAGAGCGGGCATGCGTGCACTGCGAATACTGCTGGTCATCGTGGTGGTTCTGGGCGGGATCCTCGTCGCCGTGGACCGGGCGGCGGTGTACTTCGCCGAGTCGGAGGCCGAGGGGCGGATCACGATCTCCGGCGCCACGATCGGCTCGACGGACGTCTCCGTCAAGGGATTCCCGTTCCTGACCCAGATCGCGGAGAACAGCCTCGACGAGGTCGAGGTGGAGATCACCGGCATCGAGACCGACGCCAACGGCCGCCGGCTCCGGATCAGCAGGATGACCGCCGCACTGCACGACGTGCGGCTGTCCGACGACTACTCCGGCGCCACCGCCGCACGGGCCACGGGCACCGCCGTCGTCTCGTACGAGGACCTCACCAGGGCCGCCAGTGACGGCGTGGCCGTCGAGTACGGCGGCGACGGCAAGGTGAAGGTGACCGGCACGGTCGACATCCTCGGCCGCCCGCTCTCGCGCAGTGTGCTCTCCACCGTCACCCTGATCGACGGCCACACCCTGCGGGTGCGCGCCGACAAGGTTCCGGGCGAGGGCATCCCCGGCCTGGAGAACCTGGTGCGCCAGAAGACCGACTTCGACCGGGAGATCGGCGCTCTGCCGAGCGGTCTGAAGCTGCGGAAGATCCAGCCGACCCCGGACGGCCTGGAGATCTCGGTGACGGGCACGGACGTACGGCTCGCCGGCTGAGGCACCGCGGCCCCCGCCGGGCGGACCGAAGCTCCCCGGCTTCCAGGAACCCCCGGGGCCCTCGGGAACAGGGCCCAAGAGGGGTTCCGCAGCCCTCGACGCCCCTGCGCGCCACATAGTGAGACGGGCGCGTCCGGTCCTCAGATGGGTGAGGGCGCACGGTGGCCGGAGTGTGGCGCAGGAACTGCTGCGACCCGGTTCGAATCTCGGATCATGGATGATCGAGTCTCAGTATTCGACACGACGGTGACACGGTCGCCCGTGCCTCCCTACGATCGGTCCCATGCAGTGCTCTATTGGCGGTCTCCCGCAGCGGGGACGGGCGGATCTCACGAAGCGGCGGGCAGTGGACCTGTGCCGCGTCGCCGCCATGCTCTGTCGCACTGTCTGAGCGGGAGCCTTCGGCACCCCACGTTTCCCGGCCCTTCGACGACGTCAGGGCCCTTCCCGATCGCGTTGTACGTGTCGCCTTTGTATGTGTGCCGCACGATATGCCCCGTACATCCGCATCCCATGTCCGTACATCCGCATCCCGCACCGTCTCGCATCATCTCGCCGCAGACTGCCCCGGAGGAGAACAGAATGAGCCGCAGTGACGTCCTGGTAGACGCCGACTGGGTCGAGGCGCACCTCGACGACCCGCAGGTCGCTCTCGTCGAGGTCGACGAGGACACCTCGGCGTACGAGAAGAACCACATCAAGAACGCGATCCGGATCGACTGGACCAAGGACCTCCAGGACCCGGTCCGCCGTGACTTCATCGACCAGGCCGGCTTCGAGAAGCTGCTGTCCGAGAAGGGCATCGGCAACGACACCACCGTCGTCCTGTACGGCGGCAACAACAACTGGTTCGCGTCCTACGCGTTCTGGTACTTCAAGCTCTACGGCCACCAGGACGTCCGCCTGCTCGACGGCGGCCGCAAGAAGTGGGAGCTCGACTCCCGCGACCTGGTCGACGGCGACCAGATCCCGTCCCGCCCGGCCACCGAGTACAAGGCCCAGCCGCAGGACCAGTCGATCCGCGCCTACCGCGACGAGGTCGTGAAGGCGATCGGCAACCAGAACCTGGTCGACGTGCGTTCGCCCGACGAGTTCAGCGGCAAGCTGCTCGCCCCGGCGCACCTCCCGCAGGAGCAGTCGCAGCGCCCCGGCCACGTGCCGACCGCCCGCAACATCCCGTGGTCGAAGAACGCCAACGACGACGGCACCTTCAAGTCGGACGAGGAGCTCAAGGCCCTCTACGAGGCCGAGCAGGTCGATCTGTCGAAGGACACCATCGCCTACTGCCGCATCGGCGAGCGCTCCGCGCTCACCTGGTTCGTGCTGCACCAGCTGCTCGGCCAGGAGAACGTCAAGAACTACGACGGTTCGTGGACCGAGTACGGCTCCCTCGTGGGCGTGCCGATCGAGCTCGGCGCCAACAAGTAACCCGCCCGACCCGGACCCGTACGACCCCGAACCAGAAGGACGAAACACATGTGTGGAGCAAAGGCCGGCGGCCCCGACGCTTCGACCATCAAGCCCGGTGAGACCACCATCCAGGGCAGCGTGACCCGCAACGGCGAGCCCGTCACCGGTTACGTACGCCTGCTGGACTCGACCGGCGAGTTCACTGCGGAGGTCCCGACCTCCGCGACCGGACAGTTCCGCTTCTACGCGGCCGAGGGCACCTGGACGCTGCGCGCCCTCGTCCCCGGCGGCAGCGCCGACCGCACGGTCGTGGCGCAGACCGGCGGCCTCTCCGAGGTCGCGATCGCGGTCTAGTACCGGGAGAGAGGGGGCACTGGTGCCCCCTTCCCGGCGCCGGACCGCGCCACGGATCGGCCGAGGGGCCGTACCCCGGGGGTTGGACGCCTCTTGGCCGGGGTACGGCCCCTCGTGCTGTTCGCTCCTCCGCGCAGGCGGGAAAGCGGGCGGGAAGCAGGTCGGAAGCCGGCGGGACGCGGGTGGGTGCCGGGCCTACGCTGGAGGTATGTACGCCCGACGCCGTCGTGGCTATTTCCTGATGATGGGCGTGTGCATCGTCCTCTTCGTGTCGGCCTGGGCCTTTGTCAGGCTGTGGTCGATGCCTGCCGCGATAGTGATGTGCTTCGTCGCGATGGTCATCCCGCCCGTCGCGGCCATGGTCGCCAACCGGCGGGGGCCGGAGGACCGCTGGTGGGACGATCCGTCCGGCGATCCCCAGTCCGACGAGTGGTGGGACGAGCTCGACGGCAAGAAGCGGCATTAGCGGGCGCGGCGCGGGCCGTCGGCAGCGGTGCGGGCCGCCGTCAGTAGACGAGGGCCTGGACGTCCTCGGCCATGGTCTCGCTGACGAAGACCTGGGCACCGGCGATCCGTACGCCCTCCAGGACGTCCTCCTCGGTGATGTCGCGACGGGCCGCGCACTGGGTGCACAGGGTGATCCGGCCACCCGCCTGGATGGACTCGATCAGGTCCGGCAGCGGAGCGGCGTGCGGCAGTTCGAACTCGGCGGCGCGCCCCGGCAGCGCGAACCACGAGGATTCCCCGGTCAGCCAGAGCGAGACCTCCACGCCGCTGGCGACGGCGACCGCCGCCACCGTGAACGCCTGCGAGCAACGCTCGGCGGAGTCGGCACCTGCGGTCACCTTGATCACGAGCTTCTTCGGCATGCGTCGAACTGTAATCGCCGCGCCGCCGGGACCGGCGCCGCGGCGGCGACCGCGCGCCCCGGGCCGGCCGGGCCCCCGAACCGACAGGCGGGGCCCAACCCATTAGGCTGGTGCCCGGCCCCGTACTGCTGCCATACCGCTCGTTCCAAGGAGCTCCTGTGCTTGAGGCATTCTTCTCCGCCCTGCTGGTCCTGGTCTGCGTCGGCGTTCTCGCCTTCGTCGGGCTGAGCGTGAAGAAGCTGTACCAGGGCCAGCGCTGACCCTGCCCGCCACCCCCACCTCACAGATCGTCTGAGCCGCTCATGATCGAGATCCCGTCCGACCTCCACCCGGGCCTCGTCCCGCTGGCCTTCCTCCTCGGCAACTGGGCGGGCGCGGGTGTTTCCGACTTCCCCGGCGCCGAGCAGTGCAACTTCGGCCAGGAGGTCTCCTTCAGCCACGACGGCCGCGACTTCCTGGAGTACGTCTCGCGCACCTGGGTGCTCGACTCCGAGGGCAAGAAGGTCAAGCCGCTGGAGTCCGAGTCCGGTTACTGGCGCATCGACAAGGACCGCAAGGTCGAGGTCGTCATGTCCCGCGACCAGGGCGTCATCGAGATCTGGTACGGGGAGCTGGCCGACCAGAAGCCGCAGATCGACCTGGTCACCGACGCGGTGGCCCGGACCGCGGCCTCCGGCCCGTACAGCGGCGGCAAGCGCCTCTACGGCTATGTGAACAGCGACCTGATGTGGGTCGGCGAGAAGGCCACCCCCGAGGTGGAGCTGCGCCCCTACATGTCGGCGCACCTGAAGAAGGTCGTCACTCCCGAAGAGGTCGAGGAGATGGCGAAGAAGCTGGGCGACCTCCCGGACGACGGCATCGCCTTCTTCAAGTAGCCGCTTCTCCAAGTGGCCGCCGGGGCCCGGATCCTGCCCGCACAGTACTGCGGGCAGGGGCTCGCCCGGTCCTACACTGGGCGTGTGGTGAGCACCGACTGGAAGACCGATCTCCGGCAGCGCGGCTATCGGCTGACGCCGCAGCGGCAGCTTGTCCTGGAAGCCGTCGACACGCTGGAACACGCGACGCCCGACGACATCCTCTCCGAGGTGCGCAAGACCGCGTCCGGCGTGAACATCTCCACCGTCTACCGCACGCTCGAACTCCTGGAGGAGCTGGAGCTGGTCAGCCACGCCCACCTGGGGCACGGGGCGCCCACGTACCACCTGGCCGACCGCCACCACCACATCCACCTGGTCTGCCGCGACTGCGAGAACGTCATCGAGGCCGACGTCTCCGTCGTCTCCGAGTTCACCGCCAAGCTCCAGGCCGGCTTCGGGTTCGAGACGGACATGAAGCACTTCGCGATCTTCGGCCGCTGCGCCGACTGCACGGCGCGAGCGGCGTCCGAGGAGTAGGGCCCGACCGGACCAAAGGCCGTGGATCACAGGCTGTGGACCTCCGATCGCCACCACAAGCCACAGACCGCCGATCGCAGACCCCGTAAGCCGCAGACCGCCTACCGCCGCCCGCCGGGCGGTCACGGGCCGCGTCGTACGCTGGTCGCATGAAGAGCCCCCTGCTGTCCCTGCCCGGCGCCGTCCCCGCCGAAGGCCGCGACGAAGGCGTCGCCGCGCACTACGGCGACCTGTTCCGCGAGCAGCGCACCCTCGCCGACGGCTCCGGTCTGGTCGACCTCTCGCACCGCGCCGTCGTCACCGTCACCGGCAGCGACCGACTGGCCTGGCTGCACCTGCTGCTCACCCAGCACGTCAGCGAACTCGCCCCGGGGCAGGCCACCGAGGCCCTGATCCTCACCGCCAACGGGCACATCGAGCACGCCCTCTACCTCGTCGACGACGGCGAGACCGTGTGGATGCACGCCGAGCCGGGAACCCAGGGCGACCTCATCGCCTACCTGGAGTCCATGAAGTTCTTCTACCGGGTCGAAGTCGCCGACCGCACCGAGGACTTCGCCGTGGTGTACCTGCCGGCCGGCTCCATCGCCGAGGTCCCGGACGGTGTGACGGTACGGGAGACGGCGTACGGCCGGGACCTGTTCCTGCCCCGCGCCGACCTGGAGGAGTACGCGGCGGCGCACGGCCCGGTGGCGGGCATCCTGGCGTACGAGGCGCTGCGCGTCGAGGCGCACCGGCCGCGCCTCGGCTTCGAGACCGACCACCGCACCATCCCGCACGAGCTGGGCTGGATCGGCACCGCCGTCCACCTCCAGAAGGGCTGCTACCGGGGCCAGGAGACCGTGGCCCGGGTGCAGAACCTGGGCAAGCCGCCGCGGCGGCTGGTCTTCCTGCACCTCGACGGCAGCGAGGTCGTGCTGCCCGGACACGGCACGCCGGTACGGCTCGCCGCGGACGGTGCCGAGGGGCGGCAGCTGGGCTTCATCACCACGTCCGCCCGCCACCACGAGCTGGGGCCGATCGCGCTGGCCCTGGTCAAGCGGAACGTCGCGGTGGACGCGGAACTGCTCGCGGGGGACACGGCCGCCGCCCAGGAGACGGTCGTCGAGCCGTAGCCCACGAGGGGCCGTGGGGCGGTTCCGCCCGGACCGGACCGGGCCGGGTCCGTCCGGCCGGGCCGTCAGACCTCGACGAGGACGGTGAACGGGCCGTGGTTGGTGAGCGAGACCCGCATGCTCGCCCCGAACCGGCCCGTCTCCACCCGCGCGCCCAGCGCCCGCAGTTGCGCCACGACCTCGTCGACCAGCGGCTCGGCGATCTCGCCGGGCGCCGCGGCGCTCCAGGTGGGCCTGCGGCCCTTCCGGGCGTCCCCGTAGAGAGTGAACTGCGAAATCACCAGAAGTGGTGCATTCACATCGGAGCAGGACTTCTCGCCCTCCAGGATGCGCAGCGACCAGAGCTTGCGGGCGAGCTGCGCCGCTTTCTCCGCGGTGTCCCCGTGCGTGATTCCCACCAGCACACACAGTCCTTCGCCGACGATTTCGCCGACCACCTCGGGCCCGCCCGAGTCCCCCGTTCCGTCGGCCACCGTGACGCTCGCGCCGTCCACCCGCTGAATCACTGCACGCATATGGACCAACCTATCTCGGCCAACCCATCTTGGGCTGAACGGGTACAGAGCATCCACATGGGCCCATCGGAGTGGCACCATGCTCGGGAGGCGGTGTGCCGACGCACCGGTCGAGGGGATGGACACAAGCATGAGCACCTATGGAACCGGGCAGTCCCCCGGCGCCGTACCGGTCGCGCGCAACGGCGCGAGCGCCAGTACCAGCACCAGTACCGCTGCCGGCACCAGCACCATGCGCCCGCCCGTGCAGCGAACCGGCCACGGCCTGGAGGACGGCCTGTCGGCGGGGCAGCAGCCCGAGCTGGGCGCCCTGCGGCTGCCGGAGCTGCGCACGCTGCGCCGCGAGTCCCAGCGCGACGAGGCCGACCTCAGCTATGTACGCCGACTGATCCAGGGGCGGATCGACATCCTGCGGGCCGAGCTGGCCCGGCGGCTGGACCCGGAGGCGCCGGTGGTGGACCGGCTCTCGGAGATCCTCGCCGACACCCCGTCCCGGCACCGTTCCTCCGTCCGGCACGTCACGCTCACCACACCGCGCAGCGACGAGTACCGCCGACTGGCGGCCGAGACGTTCGCCGAGGTCGAGCTCTCCGACCTCGACGCCCGTACGGACGAGGAGCTGCACACCGCGATGGGCCGCCTGATCCGCTACGAGCAGCAGGTCTCCCGGCGCCGTCACCAGCTGCAACGCACATCCGACGATTGCGGCGCCGAGATCGCCCGCAGGTACCGTGACGGTGAAGCACAAGTAGACGACCTGCTCGCCTGAAGCGATCCTTCCGGGGGCGGGTCCCGCCCGTCCCCAGAAGGCCACCATGACCTCCAGCGCCGCTCCGTCCGTCATATCTCCCGCTCTTCCCGTCCTGGCCGAGGTCGTACGGTCCGGCTTCGTGGAGGGCCACCATCGGGGATCGTTGGTCCTCCTGGCGGCCGACGGCAGCGTGGAACGGGTCCTGGGCGACCCGGCGGCGCCGGTCTTCCCGCGCTCCTCGAACAAGCCGATGCAGGCCGCGGCCGTGCTGCGGGCCGGGCTGGACCTGTCGGGGGAGCGGCTGGCCCTGGCCGCCGCCAGCCACTCCGGCGAGGACTTCCACATCGAGCTCGTCCGCACGATGCTCGCCGAGCACGGGCTGGTCCCGGACGACCTGCAGACCCCGCCCGACCTGCCGCTGGACCCGGCGGAGGCGGAGACGTACCTCGCCGCGGGCCGGGTCCGGGAGCGGATCACCATGAACTGCTCCGGCAAGCACGCGGCGATGCTCGCGGCGTGCGCGCGCAACGGCTGGGACCGGGCCTCCTACCTCGACCCCGCGCACCCGCTCCAGCGACTGGTCCACCAGGTCGTGGAGGAGGCGGCGGGCGAGTCCGTCACGGCGGTCGGTACGGACGGGTGCGGGGCGCCGCTGATGGCGATCAGCCTGGTGGGTCTGGCACGGGCCTTCCGGTCGTTCGTGCTGGCGCAGCCGGGGACGGCGGAGCGCCGGGTCGCGGACGCGATGCGGGCCCACCCCGAGTACGTGGCCGGCACCCGCCGCCCCGACACCTGGCTGATGCGGGAGGTGCCGGGCGCGCTCTCCAAGATGGGGGCGGAGGCGGTGCAGGCACTGGCGCTGCCGGACGGCCGGGCGCTGGCCTTCAAGGTCGACGACGGTGCGACGCGGGCGCTCGGCCCGGTGCTGGCCCGGTCGCTGGACCTGCTCGGCATCGACACCCCGGTGGTCTCCCGGATCGCGCACACGCCGCTGTTCGGCGGTGGCGGCGAGGTCGGCGGGATCAGAGCGGCCTTCTGACCGGGCCGCAGCCCGACCGGGCCGCTGCCCGCCCGGCCCGGTCGGAAGGCGTTCGCTCCGGTACCGTCCGTTCCGGTTCGGGGCCGTGGAAAACGGGGCGACATCACGCGAGCGGAGTGCTTAGCGTGGGCCCATGCACCCTGAGGTCCGTACGATCACCGAGTCCGATTTCCCCGACTGGCTGCGTGCCAAGCACGCCGGATTCCTGCAGGAGCCGGTGGCGACGGAACGGGAGGTCTCCGGGCGCCTTCCGCACACCGACCTGGCCCGTACGCAGGGCGCGTTCGACAACGGCCGGTGCGTGGCCACGTTCCGCTCGTTCGCGCAGGAGCTCACGACCGTCGGCGGCGCCGTGGTGCAGGCCGACGCGATCTCCAACGTCACGGTGTCGCCCACCCACCGCCGACGCGGGCTGCTCGGCCGGATGATGGCCGCGGACCTGGCGGCGGCGAAGGAACGCGGCGAGGTGGTCGCCACGCTGATCGCCTCCGAGTACCCGATCTACGGGAGGCACGGCTTCGGCCCGGCGACGTGGACCACCGAGTGGGAGATCGACGTACCGAGGTCGGGCCTCGATCCGCGCTGGTCGGGTCCCGCAGAGCGGGACGGCGGCCGGATCGACCTGGTGAGCGGCTCGGACGTGCGGAAACTGGGCCCGGCCCTCCACGAGCGGCTGCGCGCCCGGCAGCACGGTGCGATCAACCGCGACGCACGCTGGTGGGAGGTGAACACCGGCGAGAACCTGTCCGGGCCCCAGAGCTGGACGGAGCCCTTCTACGCGGTGTACAGCAACGCGGTCGGCGAACCCGAGGGCCTGGTCGTCTACCGCGCCGACGACAAGTGGGGCGACGCCAAGCAGCCGCTGAACCGGGCCACGGTGCACGGGCTGATCGCCGTGACCCCGGCCGCGGAGCGCATGCTCTGGCACTTCGTCTGCTCGATCGACTGGATCACCACGGTCCGCACCGGGTACCGCGCCCCCGACGACCTGCTGCCCCTCCTCCTCCCGGACCCGCGCGCGGCCCGCGTCGTGACCCACGCGGACTGGTTGTGGGTGCGCGTCCTGGACGTCGTACGCGCCCTGGAGGCCCGTACCTATGCCGTGCCCGGCACGCTCGTCCTGGACGTCCACGACGCCTCGGGCCTGTCGGCCGGTCGCTACCGGCTGGAGGGCTCCCCGACCGGAGCGTCCTGTGCCCCGACCACCGTTGAGCCCGACCTCGCCCTGGACGTACGGGAGTTGGGAACGCTCTACCTGGGTGACGAGTCGCCGCTGAGGCTGGCGGCGCTGGGGTGCGTCGAGGAACGCACGCCGGGTGCGGTGGCGTTGGCCGAGGGGATGTTCCGGGCGGCGCGGCGCGCCTGGTGCCCGGACATGTTCTGAGCACCGCCGCGGCCCCTCGGCCGCGGACCCGGGGACGGTGGGCGCGCGGGGAGATCTCCCCGCGCGCCCACGTGCGTGTTACCCCCTGTGGAGCGATGTGGGGGTGGCCGATCTTCGGCAGTGCAAGTACGTTGACCCTGCGTCGAGTTGCACCTTCCTCCCGGTGTCCTGACGAGACGGCCGTGCCGGTTTCTGCCCTGCCGTCCTCGCCCTGACCAGCGCTGCGTACTCATCGCGCGTACCTAGGATGGGTTCGAGGGAAGGTGGGTTCCGGTGACTCAAGCGAAGGTCTCGTCGGGCGGTGCGGATCTGCCGCTCAGTATCGAGGTCGCCTGGGGGCTGCGGGAGCGGCCGGTCAAGGGGCCGAAACCCGGACTGACCCTGGCCCGCATCGTGGAAGCCGCGGTGGCGGTGGCGGCGTCCGAGGGGCTCGGCGGGGTCTCGATGGGAAGGGTCGCCAAGGACCTGGGCGCCTCGACGATGTCGCTCTACCGGTACGTGTCCGCCAAGGACGAGCTGTACGTCCTGATGAAGGAGGCGGCGATGGGCTCGCCGTCCCCGCTGCCCGCGCTGGAGAGCGGCGCCGGCTGGCGGGCGGCGCTCGCGGAGTGGGCCCGTGCGCAGCGCCGGGTGTTCCACCGCAATCTGTGGATGCTCCGCGTCCCGATCCCCGGTCCGCCCGTCAGTCCCAATTTCATCGCCTGGTGGGAGCAGGGGCTCCAGTGCCTGGAGGGCACCGGCCTGGAGGCGGGCGAGAAGACCTCCGTCCTCCTCCTGGTCAACGGGTTCGTGCGGAACGAGGCGTTGCTGATGGGCGACCTCGCCGAGGCCACGGCGGCGCGGGGCGTTCCGGCGCAGGAGGTGACGGACGGGTACCACCGCACCCTGAACCGGCTCGTCGATCCCGTACGCCATCCGTCCCTCTGCCGACTGCTGGAGGCCGGGGCGCCGGGGACGCAGGTCGGGTCCGACCACGAGTTCGACTTCGGGCTGGAACGGCTGCTGGACGGGACCGCGGTCCTGATGGAGACGCGTTCGCGGACCCCGGCATGAGGAGCGGTCCGGCCGGACCTTCCCGGCCGGCCCTTTTCATCCGGGCTTTTCTCTCCCGGACCCTTCTCGTCCAGCCCCTTCTCGTCCTCGTACGGACCCTTGTCGTTCGGCGCCCGTCCGGCTGTCATGGACATCAAGCCCGGTTGAGGTCGGGAGCGTACGCTTCATGGTCATGAACGGAGAGAGGCCCGGTCCGGAACCGGCGGAACACGCGGGCGGTGCGGCGGGCACGGGCGGTGCGGCGATGAGTCTGCGGGAGCGCAAGAAGCAGCTGACGTACCAGGCGGTCTCCGACGCGGCGATCGCGATGTTCCTGGAGCGGGGCTTCGACAAGGTCTCGGTGGCGGAGGTGGCCGCGGCTGCCGACATCTCGAAGCCGACCCTGTTCCGGTACTTCCCGACCAAGGAGGACCTGGCCCTCCACCGGTTCGCCGACCACGAGGACGAGGCGGCCCGCGTGGTCGCCGCCCGCGCGGAGACCGAATCGCCCCTGGACGCCCTGCACCGCCACTTCCTGGCCGGTCTGGAGCGGCGGGACCCGGTGACCGGGCTCTGCGACGTACCCGCGGTGGTGGCGTTCACACGACTGCTGTACGGGACGCCGTCCCTGGTGGCGCGCCTGTTCTCCTACCAGAGCCGTTCGGAGGCGGCGCTCGCCCGTGCGCTGGGCGACGGTACGGGGGACAGGCTGGCCGCGGGCCAGATCATCGCCGTGCTGCGCATCCTGGGGCTGGAGAACTGGCGGCGGATCGACGGCGGGGAGAGCGCGGAGCAGGCGTACGGTCCCGCGGTCGAGGCGGCCGAACTCGCCTTCGCGCAGCTGCGTTCGGGGCTTGAGGCGCGGCGCTAGCGGCTTCCGTCGGCCGTGTCCGGCGGTGGTGAATTCGGGCGGTGGGGTCGGACGGCGGGCCGGGCTCAGGCGTCGAGGTCGTCGGCGTGCAGCACCGCTTCGGCGATCTCCCGGACCCGGTCGCGCGTGATGCCGGTGCGCTGTTCGACGGCGAGCGGGTGGTCGGTGGGTTCCAGCTCGATCCGGGGGCGCAGGCCGATCGGGCGGGTGTGCGCGTTGGTCTTGAGGTTGGTCGTGCGGGGCGAGTACAGCCCCAACTCGGTGCTCAGCCAGCCGAAGTAGGGCTGCTCGGACTCGCGGCCCGGGACCTCCCACAGGTCCAGGGCGCGGGCGAAGTTCTCCCGGCTGAGCGAGACCCAGACACCCCAGGAGAAGGGCTCCGCGCTGCCGAACACGGGTATCTCGATCAGGCCCTTGATGAAGTAGTGCTCGTGTCTGACGATGCACTGCTCGGAGGAGAGCATGCTGTCGGGGTCGCTCTCCAGGCTCGCGTCCCATACGTCGGGGGCCATGGTCGAGTACCCCATCGGGAGTTCCGCGTGGTGTTCGCCGCAGCGGGAGCAGGTGTAGCCGGGGTCGATAGCCATGGCCGGATACTAAGCGCTGTGCCGCGGTCACCGGGTGGTGTGCGGAAGGTCCCGACCGGGCCGGGCGGTGCGTGGAAGGACCTGCTCGGGTCCGGCGGGGTCGCCGAGCACCTTCTCGCGCAGGGCGGCCCACTCCAGGGAGTGGCGGATGCCCTCCGCGAGCGAGTACCGGGGCTGCCACCCCAGCAGCCGCCGCGCCCGGTCGCTCCGGGTGTACGCCCCGGCGGAGTCGCCGGGCCGGGCCTCGGCGTCGACCGCCGGGACGGGGACGTCGATCACGCTGTTGAAGGCGGCCAGGAGTTCACGCACGGTGGTGCCCGTGCCGGTGCCCAGGTTGATGGTGGTGGAGGCGGGGGCGGTGGCAGGTCCGGTTCCGGGGGGCGGCAGGAGGGTGTCGAAGGCGCGGAGCGCGGCCACGTGCGCGGCGGCCAGGTCCCATACGTGGACGTAGTCCCGGATGCCGGAGCCGTCGCACGTCGGGTAGCCGGTCCCGGTGACCCGGAACGGAATCCCTTCCTCCTGCGCCTGGATCATCTTGCCCAGGGCGTGGCTCGGGCGACGCACCTGCAACCCCGTGCGCATCCTCGGGTCCGCGCCGATCGGGTTGAAGTAGCGCAGGGACAGCACCCGCAGCGGCCGGGAGGCGGCGATGTCGGCGAACATCGCCTCGCACATCGCCTTGGTCCGCGCGTACGGGCTCTGCGGGTCGAGGGGTGAGTCCTCGTCGACCGTCAGGTCCTCGGCGGCGGCGTAGATGGAGGCGGACGAGCTGAAGACCATGCGGGTGCAGCCGTTGCGCAGGAGGTGGTCGGTGAACTCCAGGCTCTTGGCCACGTTCGCCCGGTAGTAGCCGACCGGGTCGACGACCGAGTCGGGGACCACGATCAGGGCCGCGCAGTGGACGACGGCGTCGATGTCCGGGTGCTCGGCGAAGACCCGGTCGATCAGGGGGCCGTCCGCGATGTCGCCCTCGTGGAAGGCCCGCCCCGCCGTGAACTCCCGTCTGCCCGTCACCAGGTTGTCGAGGACGACGGGGGTGATGCCCGCGTCCTCGCAGGCGGACGCGACCGTGCTGCCGATGTACCCGGCGCCCCCGGCGATCAGAACCTTCATGCGGTGCCTGCCTCTCTGAAGCCGTCGACCGATCGTAGACCGGGCGGTGCGGGGGCTGTTCGTGCCGGTGCGGGGGCCGTTCGTGCCGGGGCGGCGGTGGGTGCTCCTCCGCTCGCCACATCGTTTCCTCCGGCCCCGGCCCCGGCCCGCACACCTGCTGCAGCTACTGCCACTGCTGTCGTTGCCGCTGTGGGGCCTCCAGTACGTCGGCGACCACGCAGCTGATGTTGTCGGGGCCGCCGGAACGGTTGGCCAGGGAGACGAGTTCGCGTACGGCCCGCTCCGGATCGTCGGTCGTCGTCACGACCCGGCGCAGCTCGTCGGCCGGCACGACGGTGGACAGGCCGTCGGAGCAGAGGAGGTAGCGGTCCCCGGCCCGGACGTCGTGCAGGCGCAGATCGGGCCCGGCGCCGTCCGCCCCGCCCAGGGCCCGGATCAGCAGGGACCGCTGGGGGTGGACGGTGGCCTCCTCCTCGGTGATCCGGCCCTCGTCGACCATCGACTGGACCATGGTGTGGTCGTGGGTGATCCGGAACAGCTCCCCGTCGCGCAGGAGGTAGGCGCGGGAGTCGCCGATGTGGACGAGGGCCAGCTGCGATCCGGTCCACAGCATCGCGGTGAGCGTCGTACCGGCCTCCGCCGCCGCGGAGCCCGCGCCGACGACATCGTGCACGGCCCGTGCGGCCTGTTCGACGGCGGTCTCCAGGACGTTGAGGAGATCGCCCGCCGGGACGCCGTCGGTCTCCAGGCGTTTGAGCGCGTCGACGGCCGCGGCGCCCGCAGAAGCCCCCGCGCTGCCGAAGCCGTCGGCGACGGCGAGCAGGCGGGATCCGGCGTGGACGGTGTCCTGGTTGCTCTCCCGGACCAGGCCCGTGTCGGAGAGCGCGGCGTAACGGAGTTCCAGGGGTTCGGTGATCGGTGACATGGCGGGGTCCTTCCGGGACAGGTGGTCGACGAGGAAGCCGGCCAGGTCCCGCCGCGCGGCGGTGTCTGCCTCGACCCGGGCCCAGAACGCGCGGACCTCCCGGGCCGCCTCGGCCGCCTCCAGGGTGCTGACGTGGCGGATGAGGGCCAGCGGCATTCCCAGGCGGCGGAGCCAGGCGACCAGCCGTGCCCGGTCCAGCTGTTCCGGCGCGTAGAAGCGGTAGCCGGTCAGCGGGTCGACCCGGGCGGGCGGCAGCAGGCCGAGTTCGTCGTAGTGGCGCAGTGCCTTCGGCGACAGCCGGGACGCCTTCGCGAACGCTCCGATGGTCAGCAGTCCCATGGTCCGTGCCTCCTCGTGCGGGGCGCGTCGCCCTGCCTCACCGATGCTGTGGCTTCCCCCAGGGTGAAGGTCAACCGAGGACTTCGAGGATTCCGGGAACTCCGGGAAATCCGGGCCGTGGGTGATGGCCGGGCACCTGCGCGTACCAGCACCGCCCGTACCGTCCGTACCGCCCGTACGTACCGGCACTCCCCCCGCACCGCACCGGCACCGCTCGCACCGCACCGGGCCCACGCCGAAACCGTCAGTGGGTCCCCGGGCCCAGGTCTAAACCATTCTGCGGGCCCACGCGCCGGTGCCGGAAGCCGCTGGTGTGCGCGCGAAGCGAGGGCCCGCCCGTGGTTGTTGCGCCCGGCAGGTAACTGCCACGGAGGTAGAGCCCAGGGCCCTGGAGCACCTTTTCCCCCTCTGGCATGCTCTCGCCAAAACGTGCGTAGCGGCGAGCGGAAACTCAAGGAGGACGGGACATGTGCGAGCAGTGCGGTCCGGCTGACGGCATGACGGAAGAACTGCGGGACCTCCGACCGGCGGGCCCGTCGCGCAGGAAGCTGCTGCTGGGCCTCGGAGCCGGGCTCGGGGTGGCGCTGACGGGCGTACCGGCCCTGACCCCGTCGGCCTCGGCGGCGACACTCATGGACGGCCGGTGGTGCAACCCCGCCCAGGGCTACTTCCCCGCGGGCGGTCACTACGGAGCCTCGCGCGGCGGCTACCCGCACGCGGGCCAGGACGTCACCAACTCGGTGGGCACGGCCGTCTACGCCGCAGCCGCCGGCACCGTGGTACGCCGCGGCACCGGCGTCCTGACCGGGCGCACCGGGAACGGCCTGGTCATCTCGCACGGCAGCGGGCGGTACACCTACTACGGGCACCTCAGCGTGTTCCGGGTCGGGCTCAACGCCAAGGTCTCCGCGGGGCAGCGCATCGCCGACATGGGCGCCACGGGCAACGTGACCGGCCCCCACCTCCACTTCGAGACCCACAGCGGAGGGCTGGGCGCCACGGTCAACCCGGTCTCCTACCTCGCCGCCCGCGGCGTGGACCTGGGCGGCGGCTGGTCGTCCATCAACCCCGGCGCCGTGGGCGAGACCGTGAAGGTCATCCAGTACCTGATGACCCAGCGCGGCACCGCGCTGGCCGCCGACGGCAACTACGGCTCTGTGTCGGTCGGCGCGGTCAAGAAGTTCCAGTCCTCCAAGGGCCTGGTGGCGGACGGCCAGGTCGGTCCGAAGACCTGGGCGAAGCTGGTCTACACGCTCCGGCAGGGCAGCTCCGGATCGCATGTGCGCGCCCTTCAGGTGGCGCTGAACAAGCGCAGTGCGGGCCTCGCCCTCGACGGCAGCTTCGGCTCGGTGACCAACTCCGCCGTCCGCTCCTACCAGAGCGTCAACCGCCTGGTCGTCGACGGCGAGGCGGGCCCGAAGACCTGGGAGACCCTCGTCGGGTGACGCCCCGTCGGGCTTCGAGCGGCCCCGGTCCTGGGTTCGGTCCCGGTGCCGGCTGACGAAGCGACCGCCTGCGGGGCGGAGCCGATCCAACGGTTCCGCCCCGCACGCGTTCCCCCGGTGCCCGGTGCCCGGTCCCCGGCTTACGGCTTCGGCTCGGGGACCGGTCGGGGGCGGGGTACTTGAGAGCCATCGCCCGGGACGCCGCCACTGTCGCCGTCAGCGTGAGCGCCACGAGGGCCGTCCCGACGACGGGGAACGTGAGCCAGGGCCAGGGCGCCGTCGACTTCATGTAACCCACGCGGTTGTCCGGGTCGAGGTACACATGGATGCGGTCACCGACGCGGGTGGACGCGTCGCAGACGTCCCAGGTGCTGAGGAACCGCGTGCTGCCGTCCGGCAGACGGAGCTTGCAGTTGTACTGCTCGCCGGTGCCCGGCGAAGCATCGGTGCGGACGATCTCGACGATCGTCGCGGGCGTCCGTTCGCCGCGCTGGTTCAGCACGGCGTGACCGACACCGAACGCCGCCACGGGCAGCAGGAACATCAGACAGGACCCCAGAGCCACCGTCCACCCGTCCTGCTCCCCGATGAGCATGGGCACCCCCACTGCCACGACGAGGCCCACCAGGAACAGCAACAGTACGAGCAGCGGCCTGCTCTGCATCGTCGCGAGGATCCCCAGCCCGCATCCCGTCACCACCAGCGCCGCGCCGAGACCCAGCACCACCCCCACCGGACGCGGTCGCCGCGCCACCCACCGGCCCACCCGCTGCACAGGATTTCCGGCAGGTGCCCGAGCACCGGCACCGGCATTGGAACCAGCCCCGGCACCAGCACTGGCGTCGGCATCGGCATCCGTCATGCTGCGCCCCCTTCTCACCGGAGCCCCGGCCCCGTCGGCGTAATACCGCACCGGCCCTCCCGTACAGCTGCTTCCCCCGACACCAGCCTCGAACCCCTGTTCCAGGATCCGGTGGCCCGGGTCGGAGCCCCGTCGTCGACCGGGCACAGGCCCTCATGGCCCGAACTCCCCGGGCCGCGGGGGTGCTCAGGTGGTGTGCTCCTGCGGCAGCCGCCACAACGCCACCGTGTCACCGTCGCTCGCGGTGGCCAGCGTGGTGCCGTCCGGGCTGAACGCGACGTCGCTGACGCTGCCGTCGTGGTGGAGCGGATCGCCGATCTGCTCGCCGGTTTCCGGGTTCCACAGTCGTACGGTGCCGTCATGGCCCGCGGTGGCCAGCGTGTCGCCGTCCGGGCTGAAGGCCAGGCCGGAAGCGGACTCGCCGTGGGCGGTGAGGGCGGCGCCGATCTCCGTCCTGGTCTCCACGTCCCAGAGCCGCACGGGGCCGTCATCGCTCGCGCCGGCCAGTGTGGTGCCGTCCGGGCTGAACCGCACGTTCCTGATCGCGTCGCCGTGGCCGTCGAGGGGTTCACCGATCCGCTCCCCGGTCTTCGGGTTCCACAACAGGAGCGAGCCTTCCCTGCTCCCGGCCGCCAGCATGGTGCCGTCCGGGCTGAACGCCAGGGACGTGATGTCGCCGTTGACGGTTCTGATCCGGTCGCCGCTCCTCGGATTCCACAGGCTCACCACTCCGGTGTCCTGGTTCGCGGTGGCCAGCACGGTGCTGTCCGGGTGGAACGCCACCGCGACGACTTCGGGGTCGGCGCATTCGCTGATCAGCTTCCCGGTCTTCGGGTTCCACACCCGCACGCTGCCGTCGTACTGCAGGGTCGAGGCCGCCAGCATGGTGCCGTCGGGGCTGAACGCCACGTTGTACACGTTGCCGACCTGGCGAAGGGGGCGGCCGATGCGCTCGCCGGTCCTCGGGTTCCACCGGAGGACCGGAGCGGTGTTGCCCCCGGCGGCCAGGATGCTGCCGTCGGGGCTGAACCCCACTTCCAGGGCGCCGTCGGTACGAAAAGTCCGGTCGGGGGAGGCCTCGCCGTCGTACAGGACCGCGATGCCGGTGCCCAGGGCGATCGCGCAGAGAACGGCGGTTCCGGCCAGGAGCACACGGGTGCGCGTCCGGCGGGCGGGCAGGAGCAGCCGCGTACTGAGCCACCGGGTCGCCTGCCGCCCGCCGTCGCTGCCACCACCGTCAGTACCACCGCCACCGCCACCGTCACCACTGGCACCGTCATCGGCGGCCGGTGGCGGTGGTTCGGTGGAGCCCTCGGGTTCTCGCTCCTCGGGTCCTCGCTCCTCGGCTTTCTCCGGGCGTGCCGCCGTGGAGCCGGGTGCCGGTCCGGCCGGGGCAGGGGCCAGGGCGGTGACGTCGGGCCGTTCGCCGGGGTCCTTGGCCAGCATCCGCGCCACCAGGTCCGCCAGTTCCCGGGGAACGTCCGGCCGTACCGCGTCCAGCCGGGGAGGGGAGGCCTCGACGTGCCGGCGCATGAGGGCGTAGGGCGATTGGGCGGCGGAGAACGGCGTGTCTCCGGTGAGGAGTTCGAAGAGGACGGTGCCGAGGGCGTAGATGTCGGCAGGCGCTTCCACGGCCCGCCCCTGGCACTGCTCGGGCGACATGTAGGGCAGCGTCCCCAGGACCACGCCGCTGGTGGTCAGCGCGTCGGAGGCGTCCGCGCTGCGGGCGATGCCGAAGTCGCAGATCTTGATCCGGTCGCCCTGCTGCACGAACAGGTTGGCCGGCTTCAGGTCGCGGTGCACGACACCGACGCGGTGAGCCGCGGCGAGGGCGTCGGCGATCTGACGGAAGAGGTCCAGCACGCGCTCGACGGGCAGGCCGTCGGGATGGTCGGTCATGACCCGGGCCAGGTCCTGGCCCTGGAGGAGTTCCATGACGATGTAGAGGTGACCGCCATGGCTGCCGGCATCGTGCACCACGGTGATTCCCGGGTGCTGGAGCCTGGCGAGCAACGCCGCTTCCCTGCCGAAGCGGCGCACCGACGTCGCCCCGGACCCGGCGGACAGGAGCTTGATCGCGACCTCGCGCTGCAGCACGGACGTGTCCTGGCCGTGCCAGACCTCGCCCATGCCGCCACGCGCGATCAACCGCCGCAGCTCGTACCGGTCGGCGAGCACCACTCCGGCAAGATCCACCTCGCCCCCACCTCGAATCCCGACCCCTGTCCGCCGGCCGGTCGGTCAGCCGGTCAGTCGCCAAGTCTGCTCAGCAGTCTGCCAGTTGCTCTTGAGCGGCGTGACAACTTCAGTGACCGTGAGGCATCTGTCCCGGCGCCGGACACCGATACGGCACTCGGCATGAGCGGGACGCAGTGACGCGGCCGAACGAGTGGTGTGGCGCACTTTTGCAAGCGCCTGCTTGCAAAAGTTAGCAAGGGTGGCGCACCATCGGGGCATGGCATCACTCAACGTCGGCAATCTCGGTGAGTACCTGCGCGAGCAGCGGCGTACGGCGCAGCTGTCGCTGCGGCAGCTCGCCGATGCCGCCGGAGTGTCCAATCCCTACCTCAGCCAGATCGAGCGCGGGCTGCGCAAGCCGAGTGCCGAGGTGCTGCAGCAGGTCGCCAAGGCGCTGCGGATCTCGGCCGAGACCCTTTACGTACGGGCCGGGATTCTGGACGAGCGGGAGCGGGAGGAGCTGGAGACGCGGGCGGTGATTCTGGCCGACCCGTCCATAAACGAGCGGCAGAAGAGTGTTCTGCTGCAGATCTACGACTCCTTCCGCAAGGAGAACGGGTACGAGCCCGGACCGGAAGCCGGCACCGACGCCGGACCGGGGACCGGCGGCGGATCCGTGGCGGAGGCCGACGACCGGCCCGCCCCGGACTCCGACGACCGGCCCGCCCCGGACGCCGACGGTTCCCGCGCGGCCGACGGCAACGGCGCCGACACGGCTTCCAAGCCCTGAAAACCCTCACACCGAGCCTGATGATCCGGGAGGACCACAGTCATGGCCATCACCGATGACCTGCGCAAGACCCTCACCGACCCGACCCCCCTCTACTTCGCCGCCGGTACGGCCGATCTCGCCGTCGAGCAGGCGCGCAAGGTCCCGGCACTGATCGAGCAGCTGCGTGCCGAGGCGCCGGAGCGCATCGAGGCCGTGCGCAACGCCGACCCCAAGGCCGTGCAGGAGAAGGTGACCTCGCAGGCCAAGGAGGCGCAGGCCACCGTGCAGGCCAAGGTCACCGAGGTGATCGGGTCGTTCGACAGCGATCTGCGGAAGCTGGGCGAGAACGCCCAGGACCTGGCGCTGCGCAGCCTGGGCGTGGCCGCGGAGTACGCGGTGCGGGCCCGTGAGACGTACGAGAAGGTCGCCGAGCGCGGCGAGCAGACCGTGAGGAACTGGCGGGGCGAGACGGCCGACGAGATCGTCGAGATCGCCGTCGTCGTCGAGCCGCGCAAGGAGCCCCGCCCGGCGGGCACCGCGAAGGCGAGGCCGGCCACCGCGACGGGTACGGCGAAGTCGTCGTCCGCGCCGAGGCCCGCGACGAAGGCCGCTGCGAAGCCCGGCCCGAAGCCCGGCCCGAAGCCGGCGGCGAAGCCCGCTCCGAAGGCCGCCGGTGCGGCGGGAAGGACCACGCCCGCGCCCGCGAAGAAGGCGCCCGCGCGCAAGCCCGCCGCGAAGAAGACCACCCCGCCGAGCACGAAGTAGGACCCGGGGCGCCCCGGCTCCGTGACGGCGGCCGGGCGCCCGGGGGTGTGGCGGAGCGCGGGCCGGGCACCTTCACGGGTACCCGGCCCGTTGTCCCGGTACCTTGGCCGCGAGGCGCTCATCCACTTGATTAGGCGGTGCACACCATGTTGCTCACAGGATTCAGCACATTCATCTGGCTGCTCTACATGGTCATGCTCGCCCTGGCCGTGGTCGCGCTGGTCATGGCGGCGATGGCCCGTGAGGACGCCTACCGGGCCGCGGACAAGCAGAAGAAGTCCTTCTGGCTGATCATCCTCGGCATCGCCGTCGCCGTGAACCTCTTCGTGCCGATGCTGTTCCTCCAGCTGGCGGGGGTGGTCGCGTCCATCGTCTTCCTGGTGGACGTACGGCCCGCGCTGCAGGCGGTCTCGGGCGGTGGCCGCCGGGGCGGCTCCAGCAGCGACGGTCCGTACGGGCCCTACAACGGCGGGCGCTGACCGTTCGCGGCGCCCGCGGAGGCCGTGGGTGAGCCCGATCCGGGGCGGGGGCGAGGGATGCTCCCGCCCCGGTCGCCGTCCGGGGCCCGGCGGAGGTGTTCCTGATCGCGGTCGAGCAGCAGGACCGCGACGTCGTCGGTCAGCTCGCCGCCGTTCAGCTCCCGTACCTGCGTGACCGCGGCGTCCAGCAGGTCCTCGCCGGTGAGCCCTTCGGTCAGCTGCCGGTTGATCATCGCGACCATGCCGTCCTGGCCGAGCCGCTGGGTGCCGGTCGGCCCGACCCGCCCCTCGATCAGCCCGTCCGTGTACATCATCAGGCTCCAGGTGCCGCCGAGGTCCACCTGTCGGCGCGGCCAGCGGGCGTGCGGCAGCAGTCCCAGCGCCGGGCCGCCGTCCTCGTACGGGAGGAGGTGCGCGGCCTGTCCCTGCCGGGCGATGAGCGGGGCGGGATGGCCCGCCAGGCAGAGGCCGGCGCGGCGGCCGTCGGGGGCGATGTCCACGGTGCAGAGCGTCGCGAAGATCTCCTCGCTCTCCCGCTCGTGCTCCAGGACCTGCTGGAGGGTGGAGAGCAGGTCGTCGCCGCACAGCCCGGCCAGGGTCAGCGCCCGCCAGGCGATGCGGAGTTCGACGCCGAGCGCCGCCTCGTCGGGGCCGTGCCCGCAGACGTCGCCGATCATCGCGTGGACGGTGCCGTCGGGCGTGCGGACCGTGTCGTAGAAGTCCCCGCCGAGCAGCGCTCGGCTGCGGCCGGGCCGGTAGCGGGCAGCGAAGCGCAGGTCGGAGCCTTCGAGCAGCGGGGTGGGGAGCAGGCCGCGTTCGAGGCGGGCGTTCTCCTGGGCGCGCAGCGTGGACTCGGTGAGCCTGCGCTGGGCGACGTCGGCGCGCTTGCGGGCGACGGCGTACCGGATGGCGCGGCCGAGCAGCCTTCCGTCCAGGTCGTCGCGGCAGAGGTAGTCCTGGGCGCCGACCCGTACCGCCTCGGCGGCCAGCTCGGCGTCGTCCCCCGCCGTGAGGGCGAGGACGGCGTGGCGGGGCGCGATCCGCAGTACGTGCCGGAGCGCGGCGAGCTCGTCGGGGCCCGCGGCGCCCCCCGCCCCGGAGGCGGCGGCACGGGTCTCGCTGCCGGTGGGCAGGGCCAGGTCCAGCAGGACGCAGTCGACGTCGTCCGTGAGCAGTCGGCCCGCCTCGGTCAGGTTGCGGGCGGTGCGGATGCGGATCCGCGTACCGGCCGCGGCCGGGAGCTCGGGGACGGTGAAGGTGCCCGCCGGGTCGTCCCCGATGACCAGGAGGACGAGGTCGGAGCCGAAGGAGGCGTCCGCAGCGGTGGCGTCGCATGGCTGCGGTATGGATACGGGCATTGTTTCGGTTTTCCTTCCCTCCCCCCGAGGGCGCGGCGGAGCGCCGATCGACGACCCGCCAGACGGGGACGATAGCGGTCCTCGGCGGGAGAACGGAATGGCGTTCCGGGTGCGGTTGTCGTCACAGGCGCAGCCATAAGCCGCGTCCCGTCACGGATCCGGCGAGAAGTGCCGGTGGGTGCGCGGCCACCGGGGCATGACAAAGGTCACGTGGGGCGGCGGGCACGGGTGGCGCGAGTCACTCCGGTGGGGCGGCCACCGGGCGTCACTTGTCCGGGCGGACCACTCCGAGTATCAGCATCGAGCCCGCGCCCGCCAGCGTGACGTTGCGCCCGGGGCGGGGGGCGTGGACGATCGCGCCGTCGCCGACGTACATGCCCACGTGGCTGGCGTCGGCGTGGTAGATGATCAGGTCGCCGGGGCGCATGTCCTTGATGTCGATGCGCGGCAGCAGCCGCCACTGCTCCTGCGAGGTGCGCGGGATCGGGCGGCCCGCCGCAGCCCACGCCTGGGACGTGAGCCCCGAGCAGTCGTACGAGCGGGGACCCTCGGCGCCCCAGACGTACGGCTTGCCGATCTGGGCCGTCGCGAAGGCCACCGCCTTCTTGCCGCGCTCGCTCGCCCTGCGGTTGATGTCCTTCAGGACGCCGGAGCTGAGCCAGGCCGTCTGCTGCTGGTACGCGGCCTCCTGCTCCAGCTTGAGCAGACGGGCCCGCTCCTCCTTCTTGAGCCGGGACTCCAGCTTCTTCGCCGCCGCGATCTGCGCGTTGATCTTCTTCTTGGCCTTGGCCTGCTTGACCCGATTGGCTTCGAGCTTCTTCCAGTTGGCGTTCGCGTCCTTGGTGTACGTCTCCAAGTCCTGCTGGGTCCTGGTCAGTTCCCCCAGAACGCCCTTCGCGGCCTGCTGGCCCTCCCGGACCCGGCTCACCCCGTCCAGGAACAGCTGCGGGTCGTCGCTGAGCATGAACTGGGCGCCGGGCGGCAGCCCGCCGGTGCGGTACTGCTCACGGGCCTGGGCGCCCGCCTGGGTCTTCAGTTCGGCGATCTTCGCCTGGCCCACGACTATGGCGCGGGCCAGCTTCACGATCTCGCCGGACTGCTTCTCGGCCCGCTCCTCGGCGAGGTTGTACGCATCGGTGGCCGTCCCCGCCTTGCGGTAGAGGTCGTCGATCTCCTGGCGGACCTCTTCGAGAGTCTTCTTCGGCGCCTCGGCCCCGGACTTCGAGGGGGAGGGGGGCGTGGGTGCGGCGAAGGCCGGGACCGGCGTTATGAGCACGGACAGCGCGCAGACCAGAGTGATCGCGGCCGAGGCACAGTGACGTCGGTTCACGGGATTCCCCTCCGAATGAATCTGATTTCCCGTCAGTAACTTTTCGCCGATGACGCGATCGTGCCATGTCGTACCGAAAAGCAACAGAGGCGCACACCTGCTGTCCTGACGGTCACATGGATCGGTCGCCGCCCGGCGCCGCTCCCCCCGAGCCCCTTGCCGCCCCGTGAATCTCCCCCGTGCCCCCGCTTCCCCGTCCCCCTCTTCTGGACGAACGAGGGCCCGTTCTCGTTCCCGCCCGCCGGCCGTTCCCGTTCATCCGCGGTTGCCGCTCGTCAGTTGTTCCCGCCCGCCGGCCGTTCCGTTCGCCCGCCGATCGGGGCCGGCCTGTCGGGGGACGTCCGGGGTGGCCGAGTCCGGGCCGTTCAGCGCGTGCCGGGCCGGAGGGCGTCCCACTCCACCGTGACCTCGCCCTGGCGCCACCGCCGTACCCCGTCGGCCAGCGGCCAGTCGCCCGACAGCGCCCGCACCGCCGTGATCCAGCGCTGCCGGGCGCCCAGTGACGCGTACGGGGCCGCCGCCGCCCATGCCCGGTCGAAGTCCCGCAGGAACGCGTGGACCGGTTCGCCCGGCACATTGCGGTGGATCAGGGCCTTCGGCAGGCGTTCCGCGAGGTCGGAGGGGCGGTCCAGGGAGCCGAGCCGGGTCGCGAACGTGACCGTGCGCGGACCTTCCGGGCCGAGCGCCACCCAGACGTGCCGGCGCCCGATCTCGTCGCAGGTCCCCTCCACCAGGAGCCCGCCCGGCGCGAGGCGCGCGCACAGCCGCTCCCAGACCTCGGCGACCTCGCCCTCGTCGTACTGGCGCAGCACGTTCGCCGCCCGGACGAGATCGGGGCGCTCGGGGAGCGGGATCTCGAACCCGCCGTGCAGGAAGGTCAGGCCCTCGCGCTCGTACGGCTTCGCCGCCGCGACCCGTTCCGGGTCGATCTCGATGCCGACCACGGCGGTGCGCGGCTCGGCGGTGCGCAGCCGGTGCAGCAGCTCGACGGCGGTCCAGGGGGCGGCACCGTATCCGAGGTCCACGGCGACGGGGCGGTCGGCGCGGCGCAGGGCCGGGCCGTGGGTGGCGGCGATCCAGCGGTCCATGCGGCGGAGCCGGTTCGGATTGGTGGTCCCGCGGGTCGCGGTGCCGATGGGGCGCATGACAGCGAGCGTAACGATTCCGCGGAGCCCACCCGGACCGGGCACGGACGGGGACGCGGACCGGGCGCGGAGCCCGACCGGACCGGGCGCGGGCCGGGTACGGACCGGCCACCGGGGGGCGATCGATCGTCGTAATGATTTGGCAAAGCGGAAATGAAAGGAGAGATTCCGCTGTTGCAGCCCTCGAAAGGGGCGCAGGTCCCTCCGGTGTCGTGCCCTGAACGAGCCTGAACCCCGAATGAGGAGGACCGGACGACGTGACCCAGTACGTCTCCCGGCTCGGCAGCAGCCGGGTCGCCCCGCGCCTCAGGTTCCCCGCAGCCTTTCCCGGCGGTCACCGCAAGCCCCGCCGCATCGCGATGCTCTCCGTGCACACCTCGCCGCTGCACCAGCCGGGCACGGGCGACGCGGGCGGCATGAACGTCTACATCGTGGAGCTGGCCAGGCGCCTCGCCGCGATCGGCATCGAGGTCGAGATCTTCACCCGGTCCACCACCGGCGGACTGCCCCCGGTGGTCGAGCTGGCGCCCGGCGTCCTGGTCCGGCACGTCGACGCGGGGCCGTACGAGGGCCTGGCCAAGGAGGAGCTGCCCGCCCAGCTCTGCGCCTTCACACACGGTGTGATGCAGGCGTGGGCGGGTCAGCGCCCCGGCTACTACGACCTGGTCCACTCCCACTACTGGCTCTCCGGCCACGTCGGCTGGCTCGCCGCCCAGCGCTGGGGCGTCCCGCTCGTCCACGCCATGCACACCATGGCGAAGGTGAAGAACGCGGCGCTCGCGGAGGGCGACACCCCCGAGCCGGCCGCCCGCGTCATCGGCGAGACCCAGATCGTCGACGCGGCCGACCGGCTGATCGCGAACACCGCCGGAGAGGCGGACGAGCTCGTCCGTTTCTACGAGGCCGCCCCGGACTCCGTCGCCGTCGTCCACCCCGGCGTCAACCTGGACCGCTTCAGCCCCGCCGACGGGCGCGCCGCGGCACGGGCGCGCCTCGGGCTGCCGCAGGACGCGCTGATTCCGCTCTTCGCGGGCCGCATCCAGCCGCTGAAGGCCCCCGACGTGCTGCTGCGGGCGGTCGCCGTCCTGCTGGACCGCGATCCGACGCTGCGTTCCCGGATGGTCGTACCGGTCGTCGGCGGCCCGAGCGGCAGCGGGCTCGCCAAGCCGGAGGGGCTGCAGAAGCTGGCGGCCCGGCTCGGTATCGCCGACGTCGTACGGTTCCAGCCGCCGGTCGGGCAGGAACAGCTCGCGGACTGGTTCCGGGCCGCGTCCGTGCTGGTCATGCCCTCGTACAGCGAGTCCTTCGGGCTGGTCGCCATAGAGGCCCAGGCGGCGGGCACCCCGGTCGTCGCGGCGGCCGTGGGCGGTCTGCCGGTGGCGGTGCGGGACGGGGTCAGCGGCTTCCTGATACCCGGCCACGACCCCGCCGCGTACGCGCAGGCCCTGGCCCGGTTCGCCGACGCGCCGGAACTGGTCGCCCGCATGGGCGCGGCGGCCGCCGCGCACGCCCAGGGCTTCGGCTGGGACACCGCGGCTTCCGCGACGGCCGAGGTGTACACGGCCGCGATGCACGAACACCGCCGTCGCCGCGTACGCTCGCACCATGGCTGACGTACCCGACCACCCCGACGACGTACCCGGTGGAGCGGCACCGACCGAAACGGCGACGGTGCCGGCCGATGCGGCGTCGAGGGCCGCGCGGGTCATCGAGGCGACCCTGGAGGAAGCCGGGCTCGCGTGGGAGAGCCCCGAGCCGGGCGGTTACGTGGTCACGCTGCCCGGTACACGCAAGCTGTCCACCACCTGCTCCCTGCGCGTCGGCAAGCACTCGCTCTCCCTCAACGCCTTCGTCGTCCGCCACCCCGACGAGAACGACGCGGCGGTCCACCGCTGGCTGCTGGAGCGCAACCTCCGCCTCTTCGGCGTGAGTTACGCGATCGACCGGCTCGGCGACATCTATCTGGTCGGCAGGCTGCCGCTGTCCGTGGTCACCCCGGAGGAACTGGACCGGCTGCTCGGCACGGTCCTCGAAGCGGCCGACGGCTCGTTCAACACCCTGCTGGAGCTGGGTTTCGCGAGCGCCATCCGCAAGGAGTACGAGTGGCGGGTGTCGCGTGGCGAGTCCACGCGGAACCTGGACGCGTTCGCCCACCTGACCCGGCGCCCGGCCGACTGACCCCCGGCCTCGCCGAACTGCCGCGCGGCGCAAGGGGCACCGGCCGACCGACGGAGCGCAGGCCTCACTGCGACAGGACCCGGTCGTCCGACGGAGCGCAGACCTCACCGCGACAGGACCCGGCCCCGCCCGGGGCTGCGCATGTGACGGAAAGGGGCGGCTCGCCCGCCGGTGTCGGTATTCGACGCGCCTTGCGGTGACGAATAGTGCTTTCACAGAATGATCACGACGTCGTCACGATCGCATCCCGTGCCCCAATTGATTGATCGTCAAACCAAATTTCGCTCATAAAGTGAGCGCACCCGAAATCCCCGCTCAGAGAGACGGACAGGACCCATGCGCTCCTCCGCCGTACGCCGTACCGCTGTTGCCGCCGCTGCGGTGTCCCTGGCCCTGCTCGCCGTCGGCTGCGGCGGCTCGGACTCCGGGTCCGGCGGCAAGGGGGCGGACGCCAAGGGCAAGGAGTCCGCCGCCGCGGAGCCGACGGCCGCCAAGGTGCTGAGCGCCGCCGAGCTGGAGAAGGCCGCGCTGGCCCAGGGCGACGTCAAGGGACACAAGATCTCCGAGGCCGCGGCCAAGGACGTGATCGCGGCCGACGACATCAAGGTCGAGAAGGAGGCGTGCGCCCCGCTCGCCGACGCGTTGATGGGCGCTCAGGTCGGTGAGCCCGGCGTGTTCACGAAGCGCACCGTCGTCAGCGAGCCCAAGAAGGACGCCATGAACAAGGACGTCGCGGACGCCGAGGACGCCTTCAAGTCGGCCTTCGACATCACGACGACGCAGCTGGCCCTCGGCTCGTACGAGGGCAAGGGCGCGCAGGACTCGGTGGCCGCGCTGCGCACCGCGGCCACCGAGTGCGCCGGTGGGTTCGAGTTCACGGCGGCCGGTGAGAAGCAGAAGGTCGGCAGGATCACCGAGGCCCGGATCGAGGCCGGCGAGGAGTCGGTCGCCTGGACGGTGGAGCTGGAACAGGACGGCGAGAAGGGCGAGTTGAAGCTGGCGGCGCTGCGCCAGGGTTCCTCGTTCGCCTCGTTCTCCTCGATGAACCTGGCAGCGATGGGCGGCGGCGGGAGCTTCGAGCTGCCGACCGCGGTGATCGAGGCCCAGGCCGCGAAGCTGGCCTGAGAGGGCGGCCGGGACCGCCGCACCCCCTCGCGGCGGCGGTCCCGCGCCGGACGGTCCGTGCTGCCCGGTCCGTGCTGAATGGTTTGTGCTGAGAAATTCTTACTGAGAAGTTCGTACTGAGAAGTCCGTGCTGAACGGTTCGTGCCGGATCAGGGCAGCGGGACGAGCCTCACCACGGTGACGATCAGGACGGACCTGGAGACGTAGTAGAGCACGATCGCACCGGCGACCGTCGCCTCACGGCGGTCGCGCTCGCTCTTGACGGCGGTAGACCCGTGTCCGTACGGATCGAGGCCCAGGGTGCGTGCCATCTCGTCGCGGAAGGTCTCGCCGTCACGCATCTTGGCCAGGGTGTCGTCGGCGGGCGGGGCGTAGGAGATGCGGAAGCTCAAGCGACGCTCCGCCTCTCGGCCTCGTCCTGTGCCAGCCGGTCCAGGATCTTCTCGGCCTCCGGGTCGGGCACGGCCTCCAGCATCCAGTGCCGCATGACCGCCTGGATCTCCCCCACCCCGGCGTCGTTGATGGCGCGGTCGAACTCCTCGCGTCTCTCCTCGGGCAACGCGGCACGGATGGCCGGGATGCTGTTGGGCACGTCGACTTCGGCGCCGCCGACGAAGGTCTTCAGGGTTTCGCCCATGATTGCTCTCCCCGCTCTCCTTGCTCCCGCCGCACGGCCCGTCCGGTCGGCTCCGCCCGGGTGCGGGCCGGCGTTCGCGAACCGGTGCGTGGGCCGGTGTCCGACTCACGGTAGCGCCAGGCGGCACGGCGGACGCGGAACGCGCACGATACGTTCGCCGCATGGCAGGAACATCATGGGACATAGTGCTGATCGGCGGGGCGTCGGGGATCGGCAAGAGCAGGCTTGCAGCGCAACTGGCCGATGAGCGGCATGCGTTCGTGGTCGAGTTCGACGACGTGGTCAGCGCCGTCGAGGCGATGACGACGGCCGAGCAGCACCCCGCCGTCCACCACTTCGACGACGTCCCGGACATCGACCGGCTCACCACCGGGGAGGTGCTGGACCTTCAGATCGCCACGGCCCGCGCCCTGGAGCCCGCGGTGCTGGGCGTGGTCCGCAACCGCCTGACCGTCGACGTGCCCGCCGTGGTCGAGGGCGACTACCTCACCCCGGCCGCCGCCGCGACGGCCGTCCACGAGGGCGCGGACTTCGGCCGCCGCGTGCGGGCGGTGTTCCTGCACGAGGACGACCCGGACCGGATCACCGCCAACTACGCCTCCCGGGAGCCCGAGAGCGGCGAACAGAGGAACCGGGCGCAGGTCAGCGCCGCGTACTCGCACTGGCTCGCCGACCAGGCGGCCCGGCACGGACTGCCGGTGGTCGAGTGCCGCCCCTGGGACGGCCTCGCGGAGCGCGTGGCACGGGCGCTGCACCAGGAGCCGGGCCGGCCCGATCCCGCCGCCCGGTGACCGACCGGCGTTGTCATACCCCCGTCGTACGCTCGGCCCATGAGCGTCTCCATCTACTACAGCGCCCGCCGGGCGACCCCACTGACCGAGATCGAGTCGGCCGCCGTCGAACGCCTCGTCACCGCACGCGCGGAGTCGTTCCCGTACGACGACGAGGAGAGCCTGTACCTGTACGACCTGGACGACGTCGACCGGGACGACGAGCTCCTCACCGGGTCCACGAAGCTGCCGGCCGACCCCGACCGGTGGCTGCCGGTGACGGCCCATGTGCTCGACTCCGTCACCGAGTTGCGCCGCGCCGTCCAGGGCGCGGAGTGGCATGTCCACATGGACGACAGCGACATTCCCTGGGACGAGAACGAGGGCTACGCCCTGCCGGGCATGCGGGACCCGGAGCTCGCCGCCGAACTCGGCGGCCTCTGCGGACCCCCGGAGTAGTCGCTCCGTCCGGCTAGTCCATGACGACCACGACATACGCCATGGCAACGACGGCGACCAGGCAGACGGCGACGACGGCCACCACGACCACGCCCAACAGCCCCGTCACGCCCGCGATCGCGGCCCAGCCGACCCGCGTCGCGTGCTCGGCCCGCCCGACCGCCTTCTCGTAGTCGCCGTCGTCGTCCCAGTCCCGGTCCCGGTTCCGGCCGTTCATGGCACCCCCTCCGGCGCAGGAGTCCAGGAGACGCCCGGGGCGGACCGGGACACGAACAAGCCCCCTGCCGACGGGAAATCCCGCAGGCAGAGGGCTCGATCGATACGGCCTACTTCTTCTTGCCCTGGTTCTTCACGGCCTCGATGGCGGCCTTCGCCGCGTCCGGGTCGAGGTACGTGCCGCCCGGGTTCACGGGGCGGAAGTCGGCGTCCAGTTCGTAGGCGAGCGGGATGCCGGTCGGGATGTTCAGGCCCGCGATGTCGGCGTCGGAGATGCCGTCGAGGTGCTTGACCAGGGCCCGGAGGCTGTTGCCGTGGGCGGCGACCAGGACCGTGCGGCCGGCGAGCAGGTCCGGGACGATGCCGTCGTACCAGTACGGCAGCATGCGGACGACGACGTCCTTGAGGCACTCGGTGCGCGGGCGCAGCTCCGGCGGGATCGTCGCGTAGCGCGGGTCGTCGCTCTGCGAGAACTCGGTGCCGTCCTCCAGGGCGGGCGGCGGGGTGTCGTAGGAGCGGCGCCAGAGCATGAACTGCTCCTCGCCGAACTCGGCCAGCGTCTGCGCCTTGTCCTTGCCCTGGAGGGCGCCGTAGTGGCGCTCGTTCAGCCGCCAGGAACGGTGGACCGGGATCCAGTGGCGGTCGGCGGCCTCCAGCGCGAGCTGGGCGGTGCGGATGGCGCGCTTCTGGAGGGAGGTGTGCAGGACGTCGGGGAGCAGACCGGCGTCCTTGAGCAGCTCACCGCCGCGGACCGCCTCCTTCTCGCCCTTCTCGGTGAGGTTGACGTCCACCCAACCGGTGAACAGGTTCTTCGCGTTCCATTCGCTCTCGCCGTGGCGGAGGAGGATCAGCTTGTACGGTGCGTCGGCCATGGGTCCGAGCGTAATCGAACCCGTACGAGCACCGCGCGACCGGCCACAGGGCGGACGCAGAGGGTGGAGGAAGGGCGATCGTCGCTGGTGGGGGCGGGACGATTGACGGGCGGCGTCAATTCGCTGGCGTGCCGGAAGCAGGGATTCGTAACGTTCGGGCTGTCGCCGGGCCGCTTACCGGTGGCGTTCGTTCCGCGCTTCCCCGGGGGGATCTCCCTATGTCTGTCGCCGGCCTCAGACGGTCCGTGCGCGAATCCGTGTCCGGACTCCCCAGGGAGTTCTGGTGGCTGTGGACCAGCACGCTGGTCAACCGGCTCGGCGCGTTCGTCGCCACGTTCATGGCGCTCTACCTGACCCTGGACCGGGGCTACTCGGCCTCGTACGCCGGTCTGGTCGTCGCGCTGCACGGCCTCGGCGGGGTGGTCTCCTCGCTCGGGGCCGGGGTGATGACCGACCGGCTCGGCCGTCGGCCCACGATGCTCATCGCGCAGGTCTCGACCGCGGTCTCCGTGGCCGTGCTCGGGTTCATGGTCCACCCGGTGGCGATCGCGGCGGTCGCCTTCTGCGTCGGCATGGCGGGCAACGCCTCGCGGCCCGCCGTGCAGGCCATGATGGCCGACATCGTCCGGCCCGAGGACCGGGTGCGGGCCTTCTCGCTCAACTACTGGGCGATCAACCTCGGCTTCGCCGTCTCGTCCGCCGGGGCCGGGTTCGTCGCCGAGTACAGCTATCTCGCCGGGTTCCTCGGCGAGGCCGCGATGACGCTGGCCTGCGCCGTCGTCGTCTTCGTGAAGGTGCCCGAGTCGCGACCCGCGAAGCCGGAGGTGTCCGGGGCCGCGGGCCCCGGGGGCGCCGACGGCGGGGTCCGGCTCTCCACCGTGCTGCGCGACGGCCGGTTCATGAGCGTCGTCGGGCTCTCCTTCGTCATCGCCCTGATCTTCCAGCAGGGGTACGTGGGGCTGCCGGTGGCCATGGGGGCCGACGGGTTCTCCAGCTCCGACTTCGGCGCGGCCGTCGCCGTCAACGGCGTACTGATCGTGGTGCTCCAGATCCCCGTCACCCGCTTCATCCAGCACCGCGACCCGCGGCAGCTGCTCATCGTGTCGTCGCTGCTGGCGGGGTACGGGTTCGGGCTGACCGCGTTCGCCGGGTCGGTCGCCGTCTACGCGCTGACCATCTGCGTCTGGACGGTCGCCGAGATCGTCAACGCGCCGATCCAGAGCAGTCTGGTGGTCCGGCTCTCGCCCGCCGAGGGCCGGGGCCGCTACCAGGGCATGTACACGATGTCGTGGTCGGCGGCCGCGCTGATCGCGCCGCTGATGTCGGGTCTGGTGATCGACCGTTTCGGGGCGCAGTGGCTGTGGGGGGCGTGCGCCGTCCTGGGGACCGGGGCCGCGCTCGGGTACTGGCTGCTGATCCGGGGCCTGCCGGGGGAGGACGGCGCGGTGTCCGCCGGGGGCGGGCAGGTCTCCGGGGCCGGTACCGGGGCAGCATCCGGAACCGAACCGGCCTTCGGCACCGGGGCAGCATCCGGAACCGAACCGGCCGTCGAGCGGACCGTCTGAAGGCCTGAAGGCCCGGCCCCGCGCCTTCCGTTCCAATGGTCGTCGCAACACACGACGACGCCCCGCGCGGAACGGATCCGTTCCGCGCGGGGCGCCCTGTCGCTCCGTGGCGGCGGGTCAGCCGCAGCAGCCACCGCACTGGCACGGGGCCCCGGACTGGCAGCCGCAGCCGCAGCCGGAGCCGCAGCCGCAGGCGCCGAGCAGGGGCAGGTGCACCGCGTCGGCGGGCGTCTCCTGCCGGGGGTCGGTCGTGGGGGAATCGGCCATGGTTCCTCCTCAGGACGTACGACAGGGTCGTACGCCTCGACCGAGCGCGTACGACCGGGGCGTACGGACAAGGCGTGCCGCCCCACCCCATTGCATGCCCACCCGGGCGGGCGCATCAACGGCGCACGTGCGCAGAGACACACGTGCGACCGGGATGCGCCCCCACGCGCCCGTGCACGCCTCTCACCGCCGTCTCCTCGGGGACGGCCCCGCGCCTCCACGGCCGGGGGAGCACGGGAGCACCGGGGTCAGGCGCCCTCCACCGGGGCCGGCTGCTGGATCTCGTCGGCGTGCTCGCCCGTCACCAGGTAGACGACGCGCTTGGCGACCGACACCGCGTGGTCGGCGAAGCGCTCGTAGTACCGGCCGAGCAGCGTCACGTCCACGGCCGTCTCGATGCCGTGCTTCCAGCGGTCGTCCATCAGGTGCTGGAACAGCGTGCGGTGCAGCTGGTCCATCTCGTCGTCGTCCTGCTCCAGCTGGAGCGCCAGGTCGACGTCCTTGGTGATGATCACCTCGGCGGCCTTGGCCATCAGGCGCTGCGCCAGCTGTCCCATCTCCAGGATGGTGGCGTGCAGGTCGTTCGGCACCGCCGACTCCGGGAACCGCAGCCGGGCCAGCTTGGCGACGTGCTGGGCGAGGTCGCCCGAACGCTCCAGGTCGGCGCTCATCCGCAGGGAGGTGACCACGATTCGCAGGTCCGTCGCCACGGGCTGCTGGCGTGCGAGCAGGGCGATGGCCCTCGCCTCCAGGTCGTGCTGGAGGTCGTCGACCTTCTGGTCCGCGGCGATCACGCTCTCCGCGAGCTTCAGATCGGCATCGAGCATGGACGTCGTCGCCCGTCCGATCGCCGACCCGACGAGCCGGGCCATCTCGACCAGCCCCTCGCCGATCGAGTCGAGTTCCTCGTGGTACGCGTCACGCATGGAAGTCCCTCTCCAGTCCTCATTCGTAAGGCCGGGGCCAGGTATGAACCCCACGCTGCCACCCTGATCGGCGTACGCGTCGCCTTCCGGCCGCCCAAGTGAACCAACCCTTGCTCCTCGGTGAACTCTGGGCGACGAGTGTTCGGACAGGCACTCGGATGGCTGGGATAGTCCTCCCGGACCTGCATAACCTTGACGTATGGACGTGAACGCGGCAGTCGCCGCAGCTGCGGCGATCGGCGGTGCGTGTACCGGCGTGATCGCCATGCTGGCGTTCCGCTGGAGCGAGCGCGACCAGAAGAAGCCGACGCGCACCTCCATGCGGCCGGACAGCAACGCGCCCCTGCCGCCCGGGGTGGACACGGTCCTCTCCGTGCTCAGCTCCTCGGCGGTCGTGCTCGACGAGAGCGACAGCGTGGTCAAGGCCAGCTCGGCCGCCTACGCGCTGGGTCTGGTACGGGGCGGCCGGCTGGCCGTGGACGCGATGCTCAACATGGCCAGGGACACCCGCCGGGACGGTGAGATACGGCAGGTCGAACTGGACCTCCCCCGGCGCGGCACGGGACGCGGCGAGGCCCTCGCGGTCTCCGCCCGGGTCGCCCCGCTCGGCTCCCGGCTGGTGCTCCTGCTGGTCGAGGACCTCACCGAGGCCCGTCGCATCGAAGCGGTGCGACGGGACTTCGTCGCCAATGTCAGCCATGAGCTCAAGACCCCGGTCGGCGCGCTCTCGCTGCTCTCCGAGGCCGTGCTGGACGCCTCCGACGACCCGGAGGCGGTGGAGCGGTTCGCGGGCCGGATGCAGATAGAGGCGACCCGGCTGACCAACCTCGTACAGGAGATCATCGACCTCTCGCGGGTGCAGAACGACGACCCGCTGGAGGACGCCGAACCGGTCCGGGTGGACGAGCTGGTGGCCGAGGCCATCGACCGCTGCCGCCAGCAGGCCGGCTCGAAACAGATCACCATGGCGGCCGGCGGCACCGCGGAGCTCCGCATCTGGGGCAACCGCGGCCAGCTCGCCGCGGCGCTCGGCAACCTCGTCGAGAACGCCGTCAACTACAGCCCCGCCCGCACCCGAGTGGGCATCGCCGCCCGGCGCGTGTCCGTGCCCGGCGGGGACCAGATCGAGATAGCCGTGACCGACCAGGGCATCGGCATCTCGGAGAAGGACCGCGAGCGGGTCTTCGAACGCTTCTACCGCGTCGACCCGGCCCGCTCACGGGCCACCGGTGGCACCGGCCTCGGCCTCGCCATCGTGAAACACGTGGCCGCCTCGCACGGCGGGGAGGTCACGGTCTGGAGCTCGGAGGGCCAGGGCTCCACCTTCACCCTGCGGCTGCCCGAAGCGGGCCCCGCGCGGGAACGGGACCGCAGCTCGGGCGGACCGCTCGTCGTCGACGGCGACGAGGGTCCCTACGGACCCGCCCACCCCGACACCCTTGAACCATTCCCTGCCCCGGAGGTCCTTCCGTGACCCGAGTGCTCGTCGTCGAGGACGAGGAATCCTTCAGCGACGCCCTGTCCTACATGCTCCGCAAGGAGGGTTTCGAGGTCGCGATCGCGGCCACGGGCCCCGACGGGCTCGACGAGTTCGAGCGCAACGGCGCCGACCTCGTGCTGCTCGACCTGATGCTGCCGGGCCTGCCCGGCACGGAGGTCTGCCGTCAGCTGCGCAGCAGGTCCAACGTCCCGGTGATCATGGTCACGGCGAAGGACAGCGAGATCGACAAGGTCGTCGGCCTGGAAATAGGAGCCGACGACTACGTCACCAAGCCGTTCTCCTCCCGGGAGCTGGTCGCCCGCATCCGTGCGGTGCTGCGCCGTCGCGGGGAGCCGGAGGAGGTCACCCCGGCCGCCCTGGAGGCGGGCCCGGTGCGGATGGACGTGGACCGCCACGTCGTCACCGTGGCCGGTGGCAAGGTCGATCTGCCGCTCAAGGAGTTCGACCTGCTGGAGATGCTGCTGCGCAACGCGGGCCGGGTCCTGACCCGCATGCAGCTCATCGACCGGGTCTGGGGCGCGGACTACGTGGGCGACACCAAGACCCTCGACGTCCACGTCAAGCGGCTGCGCGCCAAGATCGAGCCCGACCCGGGCGCGCCGCGCTTCCTGGTGACGGTGCGGGGCCTGGGGTACAAGTTCGAGCCGTAGGCCGGCCGGTACGCGAACGGCGGAGGGCGCCCCCGAGTCGGGGGCGCCCTCCGCCGTTCGCACCTCCGGGCCGCCCCGTCGCCGCCCGCGCGGTGGGCGGGACGGCGTCGGTGGCCCGGTGCGTCAGTGACCCTCGGCCGAGGCGGACGCGGCGTCGGTCGGGGTGGTCTCGTCGTTCTCCGAACCGGCGGGGCCGCCGGTGGGCTTCCCGGTCGGGCTGGAGGTGCCGGTCGGCTGCGTCTCGGGCGACTTCACCGGCGGGGTCGGCAGCGAGCTCGGGCCGTAGCCCTCGAAGAAGCTCTTCGCCGGGACCACGAACGCGCCGAGCGGGACCTCACCGGTCGTGCTGAACTTGAAGACGACGCGCTGCACGTCACCGGCCTTGGCGGCCTCCAGGCCGCTCTCGATCACGGCGGAGGCGTTGCCCGCGCCGCCCAGGACCACCTTGTCGCCGGCCTGGACCACGATCGGTCCGGCGCCCTTGGCGGGCTGCAGCTTCACCGGGGTGCTCGAACCCGGCAGGGTGACGGCCTCCAGGGTCTGCGGCTTCGTGCCGTTGTTGAACACCGTCGCGGTGACGACGGCCGGGCCCTCGGCGGTGGGCTCGGGCTGGGTGACGACGCTCACGTTCTGGACGCTGATGTCGCCGATGGTGGTGGCGGCATTGTCCGGCTTGATCTGCAGCGTCGCTGCGTCGTTGCCCGCGCCGCACGCGGCGAGCGAGGCGATCGAGAACGCGATGGCTGTGGCGGCGAGGGCGCCGTGTCGAAGGCTGCGGCTCACGGCGGCGGCAACTCCTTGAACGGTTCGGACTGCGGACGGGGGAGGCGACGTAAAGTCGCCCTAAGGGTGTGTCAGCGGCCTTAGGCTACCGAGCCGCCCCCGCCGCCCCACACCCGACCCGCCCCTAGGGGCTGTCTTCGAAGCGCCGTGCGCCGCGCGACGCCCGGCCCGTGCGGCCCGCGGCCGGTACGCCCTCCCGGCCCGTGCGAGCCGGCACGGGCCCGTGCCCCGAGGGCGCCCCGTCCGGCCCGGCCCGAATCCAGGTCCGAATCCGGGTCCGTCCGCCCCCGACCGGACGAGATCCGGCGAGATCGGGAACAGCGGTTCCCGGACTTCCGGACTTACCGGTAACTTCCGCGACCGCGCCCCCTTCGCGACCCGTGTCCGGCAAAGGTTTGCAGGTCCGCGCGGTCCGAAACGGGTCGACACATGCCGTTCACATATTGCCGGTGATCAATTCATGGAGCATGGCGCATTCCATGCGCATAAGTGCTCGCATCGGGTTGTCGATCAATTCCATTGATCGACGCCACTTACATCCGTACGAGTGATCGATCTCCGAACGGAGTAGGGAAACTTCGGCGTCAGGAATCCGACAAAACGGGACGTTAGACCCCTCTCGGAGTCGCTTCCAGCGTGCGTGACGTGCGTGTTTCACCTCGCCCGCACAACCGCTCCGACCTGCGAATACCGCCTTCCGGAAGCCTTCCGCAGCACGTGCGCGTTGCTGTTGTCAAGCCCTGAGATATGCCCTGACCTGCGAAAACGCCATTCAGGAGAAGCAGTTCTCGTGTTACTCTTGATAGCCACGGAAGGGGTACCTGTCACATGACGTTCAAGGTTGGCGACACCGTGGTCTATCCCCATCACGGGGCCGCGCTGATCGAGGCTATCGAAACTCGCCAGATCAAAGGCGTGGACAAGACCTACTTGGTGCTCAAGGTCGCCCAGGGCGACTTGACGGTTCGTGTGCCGGCGGACAATGCGGAGTTCGTGGGCGTGCGCGACGTGGTCGGCCAGGAAGGGCTGGACCGGGTCTTCGAGGTGCTTCGCGCACCGTATGCCGAGGAGCCGACGAACTGGTCCCGGCGCTACAAGGCAAATCTCGAGAAGCTCGCCTCCGGCGATGTCATCAAGGTCGCCGAAGTGGTGCGCGACCTCTGGCGCCGTGAGCGTGAGCGCGGACTGTCCGCGGGTGAGAAGCGCATGCTCGCCAAGGCTCGCCAGATCCTGGTGAGCGAGCTCGCTCTCGCGGAGAACACCAACGAGGACAAGGCCGAGGCTCTGCTCGACGAGGTTCTCGCGTCCTGATCCGGTTCGCACCGGTTGCAATAAATGTGCCGCGGTGCCCGCTGACGACCGAATTCACGGTATGTCGTCGGGCACTGCGGCATGTCCGGACCCGGTGCGGCATGTCCGGATTCGGAACGCCGCCCGTCCGGATTGCGTTTCGATTCACCGATGCGTTGGCTTCATCGGCGATGCCCCCGATACGTTGCTCGTGATCTTGTGCGGCCGATTGCAGCCGATCCCGAGTGACCGGTGCGGTTCGTCCGATTTCGACTGGGTGTCACGGAAAGGGCCCGGTCGAATCGGGACGTGGCGCCCGGCTCGCTTGTGGCCATACCCACGTCGGCCGTGGAAACAAACATGCCGAAGCTCCGGAGTGCAACCGATGTCTGATCAATCGCGTCCGTACCGCACCGCCGCGGTGATTCCCGCGGCCGGTCGCGGCGTGCGGCTCGGCCCTGGGGCCCCCAAGGCGCTCCGTGTGCTGGGCGGGACGCCCATGCTCATCCACGCGGTACGGGCCATGGCGGCCTCCCGGGCCGTCTCCCTGGTGGTCGTCGTCGCACCGCCGGACGGCGCCCCCGAGGTCAAGAACCTGCTCGACGAGCACGCCCTGCCCGAGCGCACCGACTACCTCGTGGTGCCCGGCGGGGAGACCAGGCAGGAGTCCGTGCGGCTCGGCGTCGAGGTCCTGCCCGAGGACGTGTCCGTCGTCCTCGTCCACGACGCGGCGCGCCCGCTGGTGCCCGTCGACACGGTGGACGCGGTGATCGAGGCGGTGCGCGACGGGGCGCCCGCCGTCGTCCCCGCGCTGCCGCTCGCCGACACCGTCAAGGAGGTCGAGCCCGGGGCGCAGGGGGAGCCGGAGCCGGTGCTCGGGACGCCCGTGCGGGCCAGGCTGCGCGCGGTGCAGACCCCGCAGGGCTTCGACCGGGAGACGCTGGTGCGCGCGCACGCCGCCGTCGCGGTGGACGGCGAGGGCGCCACGGACGACGCGGGCATGGTGGAGCAGCTCGGGGCGCCCGTCGTGGTGGTCCCCGGGCACGAGGAGGCGTTCAAGGTGACCCGGCCGCTGGACCTGGTGCTGGCCGAGGCGGTACTCGCGCGCAGGAGGGCGAACGATGGCTTCTGAGGAAACGACCGCTTCCGCGGGAACAGCGGCTTCCGAAGGAACGACGGCTTCTGCGGGACGGGCCGCTCCGGTGATCCCGCAGGTCGGGATCGGCACCGACATCCACGCCTTCGAGGAGGGCCGCGAGCTGTGGTGCGCGGGGCTGCTCTGGGAGGGCGAGGGGCCGGGCCTCGCCGGGCACTCCGACGCCGACGTCGTCGCCCACGCCGCGTGCAACGCGCTGTTCTCGGCCGCCGGGCTCGGTGACCTCGGGCAGCACTTCGGCACCGGGCGCCCCGAGTGGTCCGGCGCCGCCGGAGTGACCCTGCTGACCGAGGCGGCACGGATCGTGCGGGCCGAGGGCTTCGAGATCGGCAACGTCGCCGTCCAGGTCGTCGGCGTACGGCCGAAGATCGGCAAGCGGCGCGAGGAGGCGCAGAAGGTGCTGTCGGACGCCGTGGGAGCGCCCGTCTCGCTCTCCGCGGCCACGTCCGACGGGCTCGGCTTCCCCGGGCGGGGCGAGGGCCTCGCCGGGATCGCGACCGCGCTGGTGTACCGCACGGGCTGACCGCCGTACGGCCCCGACCCGCGCGGACCCCGGCGGGGCGCGGGTTGCGACGTCCGGCACCGGGAGGCCGCTCCGGGCTCCCGGCCCGGTCCGGTGGGCCGCGGTCGACACCGTTCCGTCGGCGGGCGCCGTGCAGGCGTTGACCCTTCCGGTGGGCAGGGCCGGGAAGCGGAGGAGCCGGGCCGGGGTTGGGGTACGGGTAGAAGCACCATCGATCTTCCGGGAGGACGTACCCCATGACCGCCGCACTCTCCGACGACCTCAAGACGCTTCTCGACAGCCCGGTCTTCGTCACCGTCGCCACCATCCAGCCCGACGGCAGCCCCCAGGTCTCCCCGGTCTGGGTCAAGCGCGACGGCGACGACGTGCTCGTCTCGACGACGATCGGCCGCCGCAAGGAGAAGAACCTGCGCCGCGACCCGCGGGTCTCCGTCGTCGTGCAGCCCTTCGACGCCCCGTACACGTACGCGGAGATCCGCGGCACCGCCGAGCTGACCACCGAGGGCGGCCAGGAACTCATCGACGAACTGTCCCGGAAGTACACCGGCAAGGACTACGCGGACTTCAACGCCGCGGCCGCCGAGGACGCCCCGCGGGTGGTCGTCCGGATCACCCCGCGGAAGGTCGTCGGACACCTCTGAGGGCGCCCGCCGCGCGAAACTTTTCCCCGCGATCCCCAAGGGGTCGCGGGGCACTGGTGCGCGCCCACTACCCTTGAGGCGTGACTATTCGCCTGTACGACACCAGCGCCCGGCAGATCCGTGATTTCGTCCCGCTCACGGCGGGCTGTGTCTCGATCTACCTCTGTGGTGCGACCGTCCAGGCCGCCCCGCACATCGGGCACATCCGGTCCGGGCTGAACTTCGACATCATGCGCCGCTGGTTCGAATACCGCGGCTACGACGTCACGTTCATCAGGAACGTCACCGACATCGACGACAAGATCATCGCGAAGTCGGCCGAGCAGGGCCGCCCGTGGTGGGGGATCGGGTACGAGAACGAGCGGGCGTTCAACGCCGGGTACGACGTGCTCGGCTGCCTCCCGCCCACCTACGAACCCCGGGCGACCGGCCACGTCCCCGAGATGATCGAGATGATGCGGGGCCTGATCGAGCGCGGTCACGCCTACGAGGCCGACGGCAACGTCTACTTCGACGTGCGCTCCTTCCCCGGCTACCTGGAGCTGTCCAACCAGGACCTGGACGATCTGCGCCAGCCGTCCGGCGAGGGCGAGACCGGCAAGCGCGACCAGCGCGACTTCGCCATGTGGAAGGCGGCCAAGCCGGGCGAGCCCAGCTGGGAGACCCCGTGGGGCCGCGGCCGCCCCGGCTGGCACTTGGAGTGCTCCGCCATGGCGCACAAGTACCTCGGCAGCGCCTTCGACATCCACGGCGGCGGCATCGACCTGATCTTCCCGCACCACGAGAACGAGATCGCCCAGGCCAAGGCGTACGGCGACGAGTTCGCGAAGTACTGGGTGCACAACGGCTGGGTCACCATGTCCGGCGAGAAGATGTCGAAGTCGCTGGGCAACTCCGTGCTGGTCAGCGAGATGGTCAAGGTGTGGCGCCCTATCGTGCTGCGCTACTACCTCGGCACCCCGTACTACCGGTCGATGATCGAGTACAGCGAGGAGGCCCTGCGCGAGGCCGAGTCCGCGTTCGCGCGGATCGAGGGCTTCGTGCAGCGCGTCAACGAGAAGGCGGGCGAGACGGTCGAGCCCGCCGCCGAGGTGCCGCCGGCCTTCGCCGAGGCGATGGACGACGACCTGGGCGTCCCGCAGGCGCTCGCGATCGTCCACACCACGGTCCGCCAGGGCAACTCCGCACTGGCCGCCGACGACAAGGAGGCGGCCGTCGCCCGGCTCGCGGAGGTCCGCGCGATGCTCGGCATCCTCGGCCTCGACCCGCTCGACGAGCACTGGGCGGGCGAGAGCGACCGCGGCGACGACCTGCACGGGGTCGTCGACACGCTCGTACGCCTCGTCCTGGACCAGCGCGAGGCCGCCCGTGCCCGCAAGGACTGGCCCGCCGCCGACGCCATCCGCGACCAGCTGGGCCAGTCCGGACTCGTCATCGAGGACAGCCCGGCCGGACCGCGGTGGACACTCGGCCCGCGCCAGTAGCCGCCCCCGTGTGCCGCCCGGCGTTCCGGGCGGCACACTTCACTTACGCACGCATGTCTGAGAAGCAACGAAACAGGTAGGTCATGGCCGGGAACAGCCAGCGCAGGAACCGCCGGACGTCCAACAAGAAGGGCGCGCAGGTCGGCAGCGGTGGGCAGCGACGCCGTGGCCTGGAGGGCAAGGGCCCGACGCCGCCCGCCTCCGCCCGCAAGGGACACAAGAAGAACCGCATCGCCAACGCCCAGGCCAAGCAGGCCGCGGCCCGCCGCCCCGCCCCGCGCCGCGGCGGCGTCAAGGGCACCTCCGAGATGGTCGTCGGCCGCAACCCGGTCTACGAGGCCCTGCGCGACGGCGTCCCGGCGACGACCCTGTACGTCCAGCAGTACATCGACAACGACGAGCGGGTCCGCGAGGCGCTCCAGCTCGCCGGCGCGCGCGGCAACGTCAACCTGATGGAGGCCCCGCGCCCCGAGCTGGACCGGATGACGAACGGCCTGAACCACCAGGGCCTCGTCCTCCAGGTCCCGCCGTACGAGTACGCGCACCCGGAGGACCTCACCGCCGCCGCGTACGACAACGGCGAGGACCCCCTCATCGTCGCCCTCGACGGGGTCACCGACCCGCGCAACCTGGGTGCGATCGTCCGCTCCGTCTCCGCCTTCGGCGGCCACGGCGTGGTCGTGCCCGAGCGGCGCGCGGCCGGGATGACGGCGGGCGCCTGGAAGTCCTCGGCGGGCACGGCGGCGCGCACGCCGGTCTCCCGGGTGACGAACCTGACCCGAGCCCTGGAGGGCTACCAGAAGGCCGGTCTCACGGTCGTCGGCCTCGCCGCCGACGGCGAGCACACCGTCGAGGACCTGGAGGAGCTCGCCGGGCCCGTCGTCATCGTCATCGGCAGCGAGGGCAAGGGCCTCGGCCGTCTGGTCGGCGAGACCTGCGACTACCGGGTCCGCATCTCGATGCCGGGCGGCGCGGAGTCGCTGAACGCCGGTGTGGCGGCCGGGATCGTCCTGTACGAGGTCGCGCGCCGCCGGGCCTGAACGACACCCGACCGGGGGGCGGCCGTCCGGGGCGCCCCCCGTTGACGGGCCTCGGACAGATCGGGCCCGTCAAGGCAGTGTCCTAACCACACATCACTCGGTTAGATGAGTGTGGACACCAGAACGCCTCGGTTCGACGAACTACCCGCCCTGAGCATGACCAAGGTGGACTGCGATCCTGCGCAGGTCATCGTCAACCACGCCAGCTTCCGGGTGCAGCTCGCCCCCGGCCAGCGCGCACGGCTGCGCGGTCTGGCGCCCGCCGGCGTGCCCAGGATCCCAGCCATGAGCGGCGGCGCGGGAACGGCGCGCGGTCGGCGCGCGCCCGTCGTGTGGAGCGGCAGGTCCGCCCCCGGCGACCCCGGCGCCACCGGGCTCCTCCAGGCCGTACGCAATTCCACCGCGGGCCGTCCGGGAGCCGGGTACGACTCCTACGCCCCCTACGCGGCCCCGGAGTTCGACGGCGGGCAGGGCAGCGGCGGCATCGACTGCCTGGAGGAGACCCAGCCCAACCCCGTCATCACCGCGCCCCAGCAGCCGGGCCCCTACGGCAACGGCCCGCTGCTGCCGCCCATGCGCCAGGCGGTCGGCGCCTACGACTCCGTCGACAGCCCCCCGTACGGCACGCGGGCGTACGCCGCGGACGGCTTCGACGAGGACGGCCTCGACGAGGACGGTTACGAGGAGGCGGAGGACCGGAGCGGGCGCCACGGCGACTCCGTCCGGCACGCCTACTACCCGGGCCGCCGGATGAACCTCGGCGTCGTGCTGTTGCCGCTCCGGGTCTTCCTGGGCTTCATCTCCATCTACGCCGGCATGGGCAAGCTGTGCGACCCCGTCTTCTTCGACGGCGGCGAGCGCGGCTCCATGGTCAAGTGGCTGAACTCGCTGCACCCCTGGGCGCTGGCCGAGCCGCTGCGCGACTTCGCGCTCTCCCACCCCGTCGGTGCCGGACTGACCGTCGCCTTCCTCCAGGTCGTCGTCGGCGTGCTCACCGTCCTCGGCCTCTGGCAGCGGGTCTCCGCCACGGTCGGCGCGCTCCTGTCCGCCGCCCTGCTGGTCACCGTCAGCTGGCGCAACGTCGCCGTCTACGACGCGCCGGACATCATCTACCTCGCCGCCTGGAGCCCGCTGATCATCGCGGGCGCGCCGGTCTACTCGCTCGACGGACGGCTCGCGGGCGAGGCGTGGCGCAGGCTCGGCCCGCGCTCGGCGATCTGGGACCTGCGCCGCCGGGTGCTGCGCCGGGGTGCCGTCGTCGCCTCCCTCGTCGTCGGTCTCACCCTGCTGGTGGGTTCCCTGCTCGGTGGCGCGGTGCGTTCCTCCGTGGTCGTCACGGTGCCCGGTCCGAACGGCGAGCCCACCAACCGGCTGCCCGGCTCCCCGCTCCCCGAGGAGTCCCGCAGCGGCCGGGCCACGCACTCGCCCGCCGGCGACCGGCCCACCCCGTCCCGCAGCATCGCCCCCACCACCCCCACCGCGGGGGCGTCCACGCCCGCCGCGGACACCGTCCGAGAGTCGTCCGGGCAGACGGCCGGGGCGGGGCAGCCCAGCCAGACGCAGGGTACGAGCCAGCAGGCGCCGCCGCAGACGACGCCGCAGCAGCCCCCGTCCAGCAGCAGCTCGGGCCCGACGTCCTCCGGCCCCACGGGCACGGGCGGCGGTTCCTCCGGCGGCGGTTCGGACGACGGCGACTCCACCGGAGGTTCCTCCTCCGGCGGCGGACAGAACCCCATCGGCGGCCTGCTCGGCTGAGCCGTGGACGGGCGGGGTCGTGGGCACCGGGCGAGGAGCCCACGCCCACGGCCCACGGCCCTCGTGCCGGCTCGTCACGAAGGGGCGGTCACCGGTTGGTTCCGGTGACCGCCCCTTCGCGTGGTCGCGGCAGCCGCCCGGCCACCGCTCCGTACCGCGTGCTCATTGCGGTTGCCTGTCGCACGTTCTCACCGCGTGCTCTTACTGTGCGTTCCTGCTGCGCGTTCTTACTGTGCGCCGAGTTCCTTGGCCGCCTCGGTCAGGTCCTTCGCCGTGTCGATGGCCCGCCAGTACGCCCCGTGCGGCAGCGGGTACCCGGCGAGCCTGCGCTCACGGGCCAGTCTGGGGAACGTCGTCCGCTCGTGGTCGCCCCGGTCCGGCAGCAGCTTCGTGAAGGCCGGGGAGAAGACGTACACACCGGCGTTGATCAGGTACGGCGAGGGTGGCGACTCGATGAAGTCGGTGATGTGCCCGAAGGCGTCCGTCTCCACGGCACCCCAGGGGATGCGGGGGCGGGCCAGGGCCAGGGTGGCGGTCGCATCGCGTTCGGCGTGGAACGCGGCCATCTCGCGCAGGGAGAAGCGCGTCCAGATGTCGCCGTTGGTGGCGTACCAGGGCTGCTCGGGGTCGGGCAGTCGGGCGGCGGCGTACTTCAGCCCACCGCCGCGGCCCAGCGGCTCGGACTCCACGACGGTCGTCACGCGCAGCGGCAGCACCGCCGCGGCCAGCCACTCCTGCAGCACCTCGGCCAGATGACCGCACGACACCACGGCGTCGGTCACGCCTTCGGCGGCCAGCCAGGAAAGCTGATGGCCGATGATCGGAGTCCCGGTGCCCGGGATCTCGACCATCGGCTTGGGGCGGTCGTCGGTGTACGGGCGCAGCCGCGACCCCTGGCCACCTGCCAGGACCACGGCCTGCGTCGGATACGTATGCATGCCAGGCACGATAGGCGGTGCCCGGAACGTCCGGTCAGCTGAACTGTGCGACCCCCGAGGCGAACGAGGTGTCGCAGACGGGGCGGGAGAACCGGTGGGCCCGTGTGGGGCCGTACTTGTCGACCGCGGCGCGGCCCAGGGCCTTCGCGATCGACATGCAGTGCCGGGCGAGCGAGGGGCGGCCCTCGACGGAGCGCTGGAGGTCCGTCAGCGCGACGCCCGGGTCCTTCTCCTGGAGCTCCACGAGCAGCCGGTCGCGCAGGACGTCCTGCGGGGTGCGCGCCTCGGCGCGCTTCGAGATGTCGTGAGCCGACGCGGTCAGGACCTGCGGCTCGGAGCTGTTCGCCGCCCACGGCACGCTGGTGACGGCGAGGGTCCCGGAGAGGACCATCACGACGGGCAGGACGAAGGCGAGGGATCGGCCGATGCGGCGCGCAGTCTGGGTCACGCAGCGAGCGTAGCGGGCGGTAATGATATGGCGACATTTCGTCACCCCTGAGGGGGAAGGTTCGAGAGTGCTTTTCGAATCCCGTGTTGACGTACGGCGTCGAAATGCCCGGTGTGCCGGGGAATCCGGGGTGGCGCGTCCCAAACCCGAATCCGCCCCGCGGCGCGCGAACGGCCCCGCACTCCACCGGGAGTGCGGGGCCGTGGTGCGCTGCTGCGGGGGCGTCAGTCGGTGAGGCGGGCGCCCGTCGAGGTGGAGAAGACGTGCAGCTCGTCCGGGCGCGGCACGACGTGGAGCTTGGTGCCCTTCTCCGGGACGGCGCGGCCGCCGACGCGGACGACCAGGTCCTTGTCCTCGCCGCCGACCCGCGCGGAGCCGTAGACGAAGCCGTCGGCGCCGAGCTCCTCGACCACGTTGACCGAGACGGCCAGGCCGGCCGGGGCGTCGGAGCTGTCCTTGGAGAGGGCCTTCGCGGCGGCGCCGCCGTGCTCGACGATGTCGAAGTGCTCGGGGCGGATGCCCACCGTGACGGTCGTGTCGCCCTTGTCCGCGGCGGCGGAGAGCGCCTCGCGGGAGACCGGGACGACGCTGTTGCCGAACTTCACGCCGCCGTCGGTGATCGGGACCTCGACCAGGTTCATGGCCGGGGAGCCGATGAAGCCGGCCACGAAGAGGTTCGCCGGCTTGTCGTACATGTTGCGCGGCGAGTCGACCTGCTGGAGCAGCCCGTCCTTGAGGACCGCGACCCGGTCGCCCATGGTGAGGGCCTCGACCTGGTCGTGGGTGACGTACACGGTCGTGATGCCCAGGCGGCGCTGGAGCGAGGCGATCTGCGTACGGGTGGAGACGCGGAGCTTGGCGTCGAGGTTCGACAGCGGCTCGTCCATGAGGAAGACCTGCGGCTCGCGCACGATGGCGCGGCCCATCGCCACACGCTGACGCTGGCCACCGGAGAGCGCCTTCGGCTTGCGGTCCAGGTACTGGGTGAGGTCCAGCATCTTGGCGGCCTCTTCGACCTTCGCCCGGATCTCGGTCTTGTTGACCCCGGCGATCTTGAGCGCGAAGCCCATGTTGTCCGCGACGGTCATGTGCGGGTACAGCGCGTAGTTCTGGAACACCATGGCGATGTCCCGGTCCTTCGGCGGCAGGTGCGTGACGTCGCGGTCACCGATGCGGATCGCGCCGCCGTTGACGTCCTCGAGACCCGCGAGCATGCGCAGGGAGGTCGACTTGCCGCAGCCGGAAGGGCCGACGAGGACGAGGAACTCGCCGTCCGCGATGTCGATCTCCAGCTGGTCCACGGCCGGCTTCGTGGAGCCGGGGTAGATGCGGGACGCCTTGTCGAACGTGACACTGGCCATGCTGAATCTTCTCCTTCACCGGCAGGAACGTGCCGGACGATCCGAGTAAGGGAGTGGTCTGGTCCACTTGAGCGAACCTTCCGCGACGCTACCTGGCCATTTCGAATCTGTCAGTAGTTCGAAGTAGGCGAAATTTCGGGTCCTTCCGGGGCGAGGTGTTGGTTACACTGCTCCGGCACGCCTCCTTAGCTCAGCTGGCCAGAGCAACGCACTTGTAATGCGTAGGTCGTCGGTTCGAATCCGACAGGGGGCTCCGTGGAGACCCAGGTCAGATGCCCTCTGGCCTGGGTCTTTTTCGTTCCGTGGCCGAACGCGCGGATGGTGTGCGGTGGGGGTGGTTCCCGTCGGGGGCCGGACGCGTGCTGCGGGGGCGGGCCAGGGCGCGGCCGAGGGGGGTCAGGGCGTGCAGGACCATGCAGCCCCTCCGGGTGCTGCTGACGAGTCCAGCCCGGCGCAGGACCGAGGCGTGTTTGCTCGCGGTGCCGATGGACACGCCGGTGCGGAGGGCCAGTTCGCCGGTCGAGCAGGGCGGGGTCAGTGCCTGGAGGACCAGGGCGCGGGTCCGGCCCAGGAGGTCGGTCAGGCCGTCGGGTTCCGCGGTCGGCAGGGGGTGGCCGGTGACGGGGTGGACCAGTACGGGGGGAAGGTCCGGGTCGAGGAGCGTCACCGGGGATTTCGTGCAGAAGAACGAGGGAATCAGTGTGATGCCCCGGCCGCGCAGGTGCAGGTCGCGGTCGCGCGGGTAGTCGGCGACCAGGGTCGGGGACGTCCAGCGGATCGACGGCGGCAGGGTGCGCAGGAGTTGTTCGACGCCGCCTTCCAGGAAGTCCCGGCTGCGCTGTGCGCGTTCGAGGTGGAACGTCTCGCGGATCAGCGGGAGTTGGGGCGCGAGCAGTTCGCGGTGGTACGTGGTGAGGGCGTCCTGGAGTTCCTGCCGGGCGTGGCGGTCGCCGTCGGCGAGCCGGCGGGCCCACGGGGGCGGGGTGCGTCGTCCGAAGTGCGTGGCGAGTTCGTCGCGGAGGCGGGCGGCCGGGGTGGCGCGGATGAGGTCGAGCGAGGCTTCGAAACCGTCCGCGCCCGACGGGGTGAGGAAATCGGGGAAGCTCCCCCGGCGCGGGACGAGGGTGGTCACGTACCGGACGAGAGGTCTGAGATCCCGTTCGGCGAATCGGTTCCGGACGTGGCGCAGCCATGGTTCGTACTCCGACGGCGGTCGCGGCGACTGGAGGATGCGGAGGCTGTTCACCAATTCCCACATGTCGTCCGGGCGGGTGGCCACCGTGGTTCGCGCCAGGTCGTCCGCCGTGAAGTGGATGCGCAGTTTCATCGACCCCCCGATTGGTGATCCGAACCGTTTTCCCTGTGGTGCAAACTGTTCGCCCCCCGGCGATCTGCACTTCCATTATGTGAGGGAGCTCATGAATGAGCGGTCAACACAGGGGAATCGCGGTCCTTAATGGGGACCGCGGTATTGACAAGGGGGAATCGCATATGCGCAAGGTCCGGAACGCGATCACCAGGACCGTCGCGTCCGCCGCCGTGCTCGCCGTCGGTTCGGTGCTGACGCTCGGCGGGGGCGCCGCCGCGGCGGGGGCGGCGGCCACGATCCGCGGCTGCCCGTCCGGGGCGGTCTGTCTCTACCCGAACGGCAGCTGGGCCAACGACAAGCCCACCTACATCTTCTACTCCTACGGCGTCCACAAGATCTACAACCAGTACGGCACCAAGCGGATCTACAACCACCAGACCGGTGGTGCCACCGCCCGCAACTGCTACGACGCGGCCGGCAAGAACTGCGGCGGCCACCAGAAGGCCAACACGTACGCCGACTACGACTACACCCCGTACAACTCCATCCGCCTCGTCAAGTGAGGAGTGCGCGGACCGTCAGCCCTCGGGTCGGGGAACTTCGAAATCCCCGGCGTCTCTGGCCGTGAGGTCTCTGAGGTTCCTGGAGATGTCCGGGATTCCTGGGGGGAGAGAGATCCTTCGGTTCTGGTTCGGTTTCGGTGAATTCGAAACGGGGCTTGCGGGGAATCGAAAGTCGATTCCCCGCAAGCCTTTTCGTATTTCCGGTTCCGGATTGCAGGAACGCGGCGGGGACGGGAATGGGCCGGGGCGGTCAGCGGTATGAACCGAAGCGTTCCGTGACGACCGGTATCCGGTCGGCGGCCAGGGCGTGCGCGGCGGCCCGGGGGGTGCGGTTCTCGGCCTCGGCACGGGCCAGCACCAGGTCGACCAGGGTACGCATCGACCGGCGGACGTGGGCGAACGCCTCCTCGGCGTCGGCACCTATGTCCCCGAAGAGCGTCCACCACCACCAGGCGTTGGTGCCGGAGTTGACGACGACGTCCGGCAGGACGGTGACGCCGCGGGCGGCGAGCAGCGCCTCCGCTTTTGGGAGCACCGGCATGTTGGCGGCCTCGACGATCCAACGGGCGGTGATGTCGGCCTGGTTGGTGGTGTCGATGGCGTACGAGACGGCGGCCGGTACCAGCACCTCGGCCCCGGTCGTCAGCCAGGCGTCGGCCGGCAGTTCGCGGTCCTCGGCGCGCAGTGCCGTACGGTCCACCGTGCCGTGACCGTCGCGGGCGGCGAGCAGCGCCTCGACGTCCAGCCCTGCGGGGTTGGCGACGGTGCCCTTGACGTCGGCGACGGCGACGACGCGCAGCCCGGCCCGGTCCAGGAAGCGGGCGGTGGCACCGCCCATGGTGCCGAAGCCCTGCACCGCGACGCGGGTGCCCCGGTGGGCGACGCCGGCCCGGTCCAGCGCGGTGAGCACCGATTCGGCGACGCCGCAGCCGCCCACCAGTTCGTCCAGGCCGATGCCGTCCACATCGATCGCGAAGGCGTCGGCGAGGCGCCGCCGGGCGGCCTTCTCGTCGTCGAGGAGCGGGTACACGGCCTGGACGGAGGAGACCAGGCCCGCCTCGGCGGCGGCCCGGTCGACCAGGTCCTGGGTGAGTCCGAGGTCCTCGCCGGTGGTCCAGAAGTGCTCGACGTAGGGACGCACCGCGCGCAGGTAGCGGACGAGGACGCCGTAGGCGGCGGGGTCGCGCGGGTCGCAGTCGATGCCGCCCTTGGCACCGCCCAGCGGGATGTAGCGGTTTCGCGGGTCGTAGTGCAGCACCTCCTTCATCGTCATGCCCCGGGCCAGGCCCGTGACCTCCTCCAGCGTGCAGCCGGCGCGCATCCGCAGGCCGCCGCTGGAGACGCCGCGCACCAGCCGGTCGACGACCAGGTGCCCCTGGTGGCCGGTCTCCTGGTCGGTCCAGGTGAGGGAGATCAGTGGGGCGGTGGGGGACGTGGTCATCGCGGGAGCTCCTGGGGGACGGTGATGAGGGTGGGGCCCGGGGTGCACAGGGCCCGGCGCAGGGCCCCGGCGAGCGCCTCGGGGGAGTCGGCACGTACGCCGTGACCGCCGTAGGCGCGGGCCAGGCCGGGCAGGTCGACGGGTGGCAGGTCGACCGCGGTGGGGCGGTCGCCGCGGGAGGCCATCTCGTCGCGGATCTCGCCGTAGCCGCCGTTGTCGAAGACCACGACGGGCAGGGGGAGCTCCAGTTGCACGGCGGTGGCCAGCTCCTGCACGGAGAACTGGAGGCCCCCGTCGCCGCTCAGTGCGACGACCGGCCGGGCGGGGTCCGCGGCCTTGGCGCCGATGGCGGCGGGCAGTGCGTAGCCGAGCGTGCCGAAGCCCGTCGGGTGCAGGTAGCGGCCCTCCGGGGTGATCGGCAGGTGCGGGATCGCGCCGTAGTAGCAGCACTGGGCGCTGTCGGAGGTGAGCACCGTGTTCGCGGGGAGCACCGAGCCGATCGCCGCCAGGTACGGCAGCAGGTGCGCGTCCCGGCTCCGGGACTCGGCGTTCCGCTCGTCCCGCAGCGCGGCGACGGCCCGGTGCACCGCAAAGTGCGTCCGGTCGGCTCCGGGGCGCGCGCCATGGGTTCCGGGGTGCGCCCCGTCGGGCCCGGGGCGCGTGCCGTCGGTTTCGTGGTGCGCGCCGTGGGCTCCGGGGGGCGGCCCGCCGTGGGCTTTGTGGTGCGTGCCGTCGACCCCGGGGAGGGCGGCGAGGAGTGAGCGCAGGGTGGGGCGGGCGTCGCCGACCAGGGGGATGTCGGCGGGCGGCCCCGCGTACATCTGCGCCGGGTCGATGTCGGCCCGGACGAGGGTGCCGCCGAGCGCGGGCAGGGGCTCCCACAGGTCGGACTCGGCGAGTTCGGTGCCGACGGCGAGCACCACGTCGCGCTCCGCCAGCCAGCGCCGGACGGCCCGGCTGTGCAGGGAGACGCCGAGCGACAGCGGATGGGTCTCCGCGACGATCCCCTTGCCGTTGGCCGAGGTCGCCACGGGGGCGCCCAGCTCCTCGGCCAGTCGCAGACATTCGGCGGCGGCTCCGCGAGCCCCGCCGCCGAGCACGATCCCGGGCCGGGCGGCCGAGCGCAGCGCCCCGGCCGCCGCCGCGAGCGCGGCCGGGGCCGCCGTTGCGGGGGAGAGCGGCGGGGCGGTCCGTACCGGCCCGGCCGGTTCCACGGCGGTGATCAGGTCCAGCGGTATCTCGATGTGCACGGGCCGGGGGCGCCGCGTGCGGAAGAGGGTGAAGGCGCGGGCGACCGCCACACCGATCTCCTCGACCGAGGAGACGCGGTGGCTGACGGCCGCGACGCCCCGCAGTGCCTCGGTCTGGCTGCGCGTCTCGTGCAGCAGCCCGGTCGATTGCCGGGGGTGGCGCAGCGGCATGCCGGGCGAGACGACGAGCAGCGGGACGCTGTCGGAGTACGCCTGGCCGACGGCGGCCGCGATGTTCAGCAGGGCCGGGCCGGTGGTGGTGATCGCCACGCCGGGCCGGCCGCAGACCCGGGCGTAGGCGTCGGCGGCGTAGCCCGCCCCCTGTTCGTGGCGGGGGTTGAGGTGGTCGATGCCGTGGGCGGCCAGGTGCCGGTAGATCTCCAGGTTGTGGGTGCCGGGGATGCCGAACGCCCGGGTCACGCCGTGCGCGGCGAGCGCCCGCACCAGGGCTTCCCCACCGGTGAGGTCGTCTCGCGGGGGCCGGGCACGGGTGGTAACGGGCGGCTCCGGTGGGGTTTCTCCAGGCACTGCGCAGACTCCTTACTGAATGAACAGTCAGTATTCGGAGTGCGGATCGCCCCTGTCAATGCGTGCGGATACTGAATGCTTGTTCAGCTGTTGGGGTGGGGTCGCGTCGTCGGTCCGGTCGGGACGGCCTTCGGAAGGTACGTGAACACCGGGTCGCCGTGCGTGAGCACCGGATCGCGGAGCCGGGCGGTCCGTTCGGACGACCCGGTGCCGTCGGCCGTCATTCGGATGCGTACGCCGGAAGGAGGGAGGGCGGCGATCGCGGTGCGTGTCACGTCCGGTCGCCGGGCGGAATCCCTACGTTGCCCGGCATGAGGCTGAGACATTTCGGTGCTCCGACCAGGAGTCGGGGACAGGGGCGGGGACAGGTCCGCGGACAGGGTCGTGGACGGAGCCGGCTGGGGCGGTTGGCCGCGGGCGGGCTGGGGGTGCTGGGGCTGGTGGCCGCCGGTCTGGGGCTGCCGGGCCAGATGGCCGCCGCGCAGCCCGTGGGCGCACCGCTGGTGGACGAGACGTTCACCGGGGCCGAGGCGAACGCGGGGTTCCAGGCGTTCGGACCCGCCTGCCTGACCGGCGCGCCCGAGGCCCCGGTGCAGGGCCCCGGCACCCACCCGCTCACCGGCTGCCCGGCCGGTGCCACCGGGCCCGTACCGCCGAACGGCGCCGCACCCCACGGCTACCTCCGGCTGACCGACGCGTCCAACGACCAGTCCGCCGCGGTGCTCTACAACCACGCCCTCCCGGCGAACCAGGGACTGGTCACGACCTTCGACCAGTGGCAGTACGGCGGGACGACCAACCCGCCGGCCGACGGCATCTCCTTCTTCCTCATCGACGGCGCCGCATCGCTGACCTCGCCCGGGGCCTTCGGCGGCAGCCTGGGCTACGCGCAGAAGCTTCCGGACGACGACCCGAACCAGCCCTTCCTGCCGGGCGTCAACCACGGCTACGTGGGCGTCGGCCTGGACGTCCTCGGGAACTACTTCGGCGACTGGGAGCACCGCGGCAACGGCTGCGCCACCCGCTCCCCGGCCGGTACGTCCTTCCGGATCCCGGCGCCCGGCGCGAACATGGTGACGCTGCGCGGGCCGGGCAACGGCACCGAGGGCTACTGTTTCCTCGACGCGACGACCAGCAACTTCTCGACGACCGGGCCCTGGCCCTCCACGCTTCCGGGGCAGTTGCAGGGGCCGACCACCTCGATTCCGGCGGACGCCACGCCGCAGGAGGCCGAAGCGCTGCTGGAGCCCTCGCGCCGCACGGTGACCGTGGAGATCTCCCCGGCGCCGAACCCGGTGATCACGGTCTCGATCGACTTCCACGACGGCAATGGCACCCAGCAGGTGCTGTCCACCCCGGCGCCCCAACCGGTGCCCTCCACCTACAAGTTCGGCTTCGCCGCGTCGACCGGACTGTTCACCGACGTCCACCTCATCCGCAACCTCACCGTCCACCCGGCCGCCGAGCTGCCCCGGCTCAACCTGGTCAAGCAGGTCTCCCAGAACCCGCCGCTGCCGACCCCGGTGACGCCGGGCAGCAAGGTGCCCTACGAGTACGTGGTGACCAACAGCGGCAACGTCCCGCTGACGAACGTGACCGTGACCGACGACCGGGTCACCGGCATCATCTGTCCGAAGACCACCCTCGCCGTGGGCGAGACGATGACCTGCACCGGCAGTTACACCGTGACGCAGGCGGACGCCGCGGCCGGTTCGGTCACCAACACCGCCACCGCGCACGGGCGTTCCAACGGCACGCAGATCGACTCACCGCCCGACGACGTCACCCTGGAGGTCCAGTCCGGGCCCGGGGTCCGGCTGGAGAAGTCGGTCGACGACAGCCGCGTGTACGAGGTCGGCGACGAGGTGACGTACACCTACACCGTCACCAATCTCGGCCCCCAGGCGCTGACGGGGCTCTCGGTCACCGACAACCGGGTGACGACGGGCGTGAACTGCAACGCGACCACCCTCGCCCCGGCCGGACAGCCCGGCTCCAGCACCACCTGCACCGGCAGGTACACGATCACGGCCGCCGACGCCGAACGGGGGTCGGTCACCAACGTCGCCACCGCGCACGGTCACTCCGGGGGCGAGTCGGTGGAGTCGGAGCCCGACGAGGCGAACGTACTGGTCGCCTCCCAACTGGGGCTGCGGCTGGAGAAGTCGGCCGACGACACCCGCGTGTACCGGCCCGGTGACGTGGTGACGTACACCTACGCCGTCACCAACACCGGCAACGCGACGCTGACCGGCGTCGGGGTCACCGACGACCTCGTGCCGAACGTGGTCTGCGAGCAGACGACGCTGGCCCCGGGGGCCTCCACCACCTGCACCGGCAGGTACACCGTCACCGAGGCGGACGCCGCGCGGGGATCGGTCGTCAACGTGGCCGCCGCGCACGGGCGGTCCGGTTCCACCCGGGTGGAGTCGGAGCCCGACGACGTCACCCTGCGGGCCGGGACCGAGGCGGGGCTGCAGCTGACGAAGAAGGTGGACGACTCGCGCCGGTACCGCGTCGGCGACGAGGTGACGTACACCTACACCGTCACCAACACCGGTTCCCAGCCGCTGACGGGGGTCTCGATCACCGACGACCGGGTGACGGGTGTGACCTGCGAGGCGACCACGCTCGCCCCGGCCGGGCAGCCCGGCTCCAGCACCACCTGCACCGGCACCTACCGGGTCACGGCCGCCGACGCCAAGCGCGGCGAGGTGATCAACCGCGCGGTGGCCACGGCGGAGAACGGGACCGTCCGGTCGAACCAGGACCAGGCCCGCATCACCGTCGAGAAGAAGCCGTGCAGCGGCAAGCACTGCAAGCCGAACCCCAAGCCCAAGCCGTGCCCCGACAAGCCCGGTAAGCACGACAAGCACTGCAAGCCGAAGCCCAAGCCGAAGCCCAAGCCGTGTCACGGCAAGGACTTCTGTCGCTCGGAGTGACACGACCCCTGCCCCACTGAGCGAGTACGGCTCCGACCGAACGAACCGCGGGCCCCGCCACCACCCGGTGGCGGGGCCCGCGGTTCGTCGTTCCGGTCAGTGCCGCCCGGCCAGCCGGTCGGCGATCTTCGCGATGGGGTCCGTGCCGGCCCGCGACGAGGTGAGTTCGCGGCGGTCGGCGGCGCGGTAGGCGGCGTACATGCCGTGGACGCCGATCCAGCGGAAGGGCTCCGGCTCCCAGCGGCGGACCTTGTGGCCGACCCAGGGCAGTTCGGTCAGTTCGGTGGGGCCGCTCTGGCCGGAGTCCTGCTGGATCAGGTCGCGCAGGGTGCGGGCGGCGAGGTTGGTGGTGGCGACGCCGGAGCCGACGTACCCGCCCGCCCAGCCGAGGCCGGTGGAGCGGTCGAGGGTGACGGTGGCGCACCAGTCGCGGGGCACGCCGAGCACGCCCGACCAGGCGTGGTCGATGCGGGCGCCCGCGGTGGTGGGGAAGAACCGGACGAGGATCTCGCGGAGGGCCTCGATGGTGGCGGGCTGTGTGCGGCCGTCGTTGTCCGTGCCGGAGCCGTAGCGGTACGGGACGCCGCGGCCGCCGAGCGCGATGCGGTCGTCCGCGGTGCGCTGGGCGTACATGTAGGCGTGCGCCATGTCGCCGAGGGTCTCGCGGCCGTCCCAGCCGATGGTGTCCCAGACGGACCGGGGGAGCGGCTCGGTCACGATCATCGAGGAGTTCATGGGGAGCCAGGTGCGCCGCTGGCCCTTGAGGTTCGCGGTGAAGCCCTCGGTGCAGCGCAGGACGTACGGGGCGCGGACGGTGCCGTACGGGGTGTGCGCGTGCTTGGGCCTGATCTCGGTGACGGGCGTCGACTCGTGGATGGTGACGCCGAGCGCCTCGACGGTGGCGGCGAGGCCCTTGACGAGCTTGACCGGGTGCAGCCGGGCGCCGTGCGGGGTCCAGGTGGAGCCGACGGCTCCGGTGACGTTGACGCGCTCGCAGGTCTCGCGGGCGCCGCGCAGGACGCGGTCCGTCTCGCCGAAGGCGATCTCCACGGAGTGGAAGTCCTTGAGCCTGGCCAACTGGGCAGGTGTGTAGGCGACTTCGAGGACACCACCCTGGTGGATGTCGGCGTCGATGTCCTCCTCGGCGGCCACCCGGACGACTTCGTCGACGGTCTCGTTCATCGCCTGCTGGAGGCGGACGGCGGCCTCGTGGCCGTGGAGCTTCGCGTAGCGGTCGCGGCCCGCGATGCCGTTGTAGAGCCAGCCGCCGTTGCGTCCGGAGGCGCCGTAGCCGCAGAACTTGGCTTCGAGGACGGTGATGTTGAGGAAGGGGACGGCCTTCTTGAGGTAGTAGGCGGTCCACAGCCCGGTGTATCCGCCGCCCACGATGCAGACGTCGGCGGTGGTGTCGCCGGGCAGGGGCTCCCGGGCGGGGGGAGTGCCCCGGTCCGCGTACCAGAACGATATGCCGCCGTTGACGGTGCTGCCGGTGCTCATGTTGCCCCTGGTTTGTCCGGTGTGACGCCGTCCGGTGTGACGCCGTGGCGTGAAGGGTGTTTCTCTCCGGGCGGGACGTTACTGCGCCGCGGGGGTTTTCGTCCCGGTCCGGTCCGGGACCAGTGGACGGCAGGCGAGACCGACGAGCACGGCGGTGAAGTGGCCGAGGTCGGTGAAGGTGCGGCCGGTGGCGAGGGGGATGCCGTAGAAGACGAGGACGGCGAAGAGGTACACGCGGCGCCAGGTCGGCGGAACGAGGTACGTGACGACGCCGACGACGCCCGCGAGCGCGTAGCTGACCCCGACGTCGAGGGTGCCCGCGGCGGACTGCGGTACGTGCCCGTGCCGGATCGCCCAGGCCAGGACGCCTTCGCTGACGAGGGTGGCGAGGACGTGGGCCAGGACGACGACGGCGAGCCAGCGCGGGGTGCCGAGCCGGCGTTCGGCGGGGGCGTGGAAGACGGTGTACAGGGCGGCGTAGGGGAGCCAGCGCCCGCCGTCGATCCAGAAGGCGCTGGTGATCAGGACGCGCACGGGGTCCTGGGAGAGCCCGTGGAGGTTGGTCGAGCGCTCGCGCAGGAAGTCCTCCTCGAAGTCCGGTGACATCCGGTGGACGATGACGGTGGTGACGAAGAGCGCGGTCAGCCAGAGGTGGGTGCCGGGCGCGCTGCGGACCCACGAGACGATGCCGCGGAGCCACGATCCGAGGGTGCGGAGCCATGAACCGGCGGCGGTGCGGCGCCGGGTGGGCGGGGCGGGGCTGCGCGGAGTCATGACCGATTGACGCACGGGCCCGTGATCGTCGGTGGGACCGACATTCCGGCCGGGCCGATCGCCACCCGGTCCGGCCCGTGGGACGGGGCGGACCGGAACGGACCTCCCCGTTTACGCTGCCCCCATGATTCGCACCGCTGTCCCCGCCGATGTCCCCGTCATCCACGCCATGATCCGTGAGCTGGCCGATTACGAGAAGGCCCTGCACGAGGTGAAGGCCACCGAGGAGCAGCTGCACGAGGCGCTGTTCGGCGAGCGGCCCGCCGCGTACGCGCACATCGCCGAGGCCGGCGACGGCGAGGCGGTCGGCTTCGCGCTGTGGTTCCTGAACTTCTCCACCTGGCGCGGGGTGCACGGCATCTACCTGGAGGACCTGTACGTACGCCCGGAGCGGCGCGGCGGCGGGCACGGGAAGGCGCTGCTGACGGAGCTGGCCCGGATCTGCGTGGACCGCGGCTACCAGCGTCTGGAGTGGTCGGTCCTGGACTGGAACGCCCCGTCCATCGCGTTCTACGAGTCGCTGGGCGCACGGCCGCAGGACGAGTGGACGGTGTACCGGCTGACGGACGGGGCGCTGGCCGAACTCGGCGGGCGGTAGATCCCGGAAGGCCGAGGGCTGAAGGCGGGAGTGCACAGGGCCGTCGGCCGGCGGTTTCCGCGGCCCGCGCACCCGTCGACCCGCGCACCCGCTGGTCCGCGCACCCGTCGGCCCGCGCGCCTATCGGTCGCTGGTCGCCGGTCGTCGGCCGTCGGGCTCAGGCCCGCTTGAGGCCGGGCTCCTTCGCCCGCGTGACGCGAGTGGTGCGGCCGGGGCGGGGGCGGCGGGTCTCCGTCGCCCCGACGGCGAGCAGGGCCGCCTCCAGGCCGCTGTTGAACGACACCTCGCTGAGCAGGCCGGGCGCCGCGACCTGGTCGCCCGCGAGGTAGACGCCGTCGCCGCGGTCGATGGCGGGCCGGTCGCGCCAGGTGGTGCCGGGCCGGTCGACCGCCCCGGTGCGGCCGGAGGAGGTGGCCTCGCGCCGCCACTCGACGCGCTCCCGCCAGCCGGGGAAGCCGAGGTCGAGGACTTCCTCGGCGCGGGCGATGCCGACGGACCTGGGCTCCCCCGGGGCGAGGGGGAACTGCCCCTGGACGAGCTGCTGCCCGGCGGGCGCGAGGGTGCGGTCCTGGGCGCTGAAGCGCTCGATCCAGCCGGGGGCGTCGAGGTCGGACACGGCGAAGGCGTCGCCGCGCCGGGTGCGCAGGGCCAGGTCGATCAGGGCGGTCCTGCCGCTGTCCCAGGTCAGCGAGGAGTCACCGAGCAGGGCGCGGGCCGAGTCGAGGGAGGTGGCGACGATCACCGGACCCTGCCGGGACAGCTCGTCGAGGGCGGCGGCGTCGACGCGGGCCGCGGTCTCGACCCGGACGCCGAGGTTCCAGGCGCGGGCCGCCATCCGGTCGACGACCTGGGCCCAGCCGCCCACGGGGTAGCGGGCCTCGGGCGGCAGCGCGGCGGCGCGGTGCAGCCGTTCCTGGACGAACGCCGCGGAGAGCGCGCCGGGGTCGTGGTGGTAGAGCGCCACGGCGGCGTAGCGCGCGGCCGTGCGGGCGGCCTCCTCACCGGCCAGTCCGGTGGCCCAGGTGCGGAAGTCGACGTCGACGGGGGCGCGTTCGGCGCTGCGGCGGGCGAGCCGGAGGAGGGCGAGCGGCGGGGTGCGGCGCAGGGTGCCCCCGAGGCGGAAGCGGAGCCGGGTGCCTTCGAGGAGCGGCACGGTGGCGACGGGGCCGAGGAGGTTGCGGCGGGCGAGCCAGGCCCAGTGCGGTCCGCGGCGGTAGAGGGCGTGCGGGCCCTCGTTGGTGCGGTACGGGCCCTCGGCGGTCCTGGCCCGTCCGCCGGGGGTGTGGTGGGCCTCGTGGAGGGTCACCCGGACGCCGGACTCGGCGGCGGTGATCGCCGCGGTGAATCCGGCGAGGCCGCCGCCGATGATGTGGATGCGCTGCATGTCCCGCTCTCCTTCTCCTGTTCTGGAGCGTGCTGCCGACTACGGGACGGTTCGCGGGGCGCGGTTCGTGACACCGGCGAGGGGGCGTTGTCAGTGGCGTGGGTCACGATGGAGGGCATGGCACGCAGCAGCAGGAAGACGGACGGCATCGCGGCGGCGCGGCGGCCGGAGGTGCGGTTGCCGCCGCTCGTCCCGTACGACGGCGCGGGACTGGAGCCGGACGGGGACTACGACGGGGTGCGGTTCGCCGGGACGGACCTCGCGGACGCGTCGGGCCCGGGAGCCCGGTTCCTGGACTGTGCGCTGGAGGGCTGCGCGCTGGACCGCGCGAAGCTGACCGGAGCGCGGTTCATCGACTCGGTGCTGACGGGCGTACGGGGGGTGGGCACCGACCTCGCGAGGGTGTCGCTGCGCGACGTGGAGGTGGTGGACGCGCGGCTGGGCGGGGTGCAGCTGCACGGGGCGGTGCTGGAGCGGGTGCTCGTGCGCGGGGGGAAGATCGACTACCTGAATCTGCGGAAGGCGCGGCTCAAGGACGTGGTGTTCGAGGGCTGTGTGCTCGCCGAGCCCGATTTCGGGGACGCGCAGCTGACGCGGGTGGAGTTCCGCGACTGCGTGCTGAAGCGGGTCGACTTCAGCTCCGCGCGGATGGATTCGGTGGACCTGCGGGCGGTCGCGGAGCTGGACATCGCGCGCGGGGTGGAGCGGCTGTCGGGTGCGGTGATCAGCCCGGCACAACTGATGGAGCTGGCGCCCGCGTTCGCGGCGCAGATCGGGGTGCGGGTGGAGGCGTGACGACCACGGGCCGGCAAGCGGATACGGGGGCCCGCGCGCGGGTCGGGCGCGGATGAGGGCCGACCTTCCGGGCGTGCGGGCCCGGTGCGGGTCGGCGCGGGGCGGACACGGGGGAGGGCCGGCCCTGCGGATGTACGCGGCGCGGGTAGGACGCGAGGGAGGGCCGACCCCGCGGGTGTACGGGGTCCGCGCGGGTCAGACGCGGGGGAAGCGGGCCTGGAGGTCCCAGATCACGGGATTGTCGGCGAGACCTTCGTGCATGTCGGAGAGGTCCGCGATCAGGTCGTGCAGGAAGTCGCGGGCCTCGCGGCGCAGCAGCGAGTGGCCGAAGGTGAGCGGGGGCTCGTCGCCGGGCATCCAGTCGGCCTCGATGTCCACCCAGCCGAAGCGGCGCTCGAAGAGCATCCGGTCGGACGACTCGGTGAAGTCCAGCTCGGCGAACTGCTGCCGGTGCGAACGGTTGCCGCGCGGGTCCCGGTCGATCTGCTCGACGATGTCGCACAGCGCCCACGCGAAGTCGAGCACCGGCACCCATCCCCAGGCTGTGGAAACCTCGCGGTCCTCCTTGGTGTCCGCGAGGTAGACGTCCCCGGAGAACAGGTCGTGCCGCAGCGCGTGGACGTCCGCGCGGCGGTAGTCGGTCTGCGGCGGGTCGGGGAAGCGACGGGAGAGGGAGTAGCCGATGTCGAGCACGTCTCGATGGTGTCATGCCCGGGGCCGGGTGGAAGCCGGGCGGGCCGGCCGCCCGACCGGCCGACCCGCACGGGGACTCGCCGCCCCGGCCGGGGGCATGTGTCGGACCCGGCCTACGGCAGCAGGCGTTGTTCCTTCGCCACGGCGACGGCGCCCGCGCGGGTGTCGACGCCGAGCTTGTCGTAGATCCGGCCCAGGTGGGTCTTGACCGTGGCCTCGCTGATGAACAGGGCGCGGGCGATGTCGCGGTTGCCCAGGCCGTGGGAGAGCTGGGCCAGGATGTCGAGCTCCCGGTCGGTGAGGGTGGGCAGGGGCTTGCGCATCCGGGCCATGACCCGGCTGGCCACCGGCGGGGAGAGCGTCGTACGGCCCTGGGCCGCCGAGCGGATCGCGGCGAAGAGCTCCTCCGGGCGCTCGGCCTTCAGCAGATAGCCGGTGGCGCCCGCCTCGATGGCACGGGTGATGTCGGCGTCCGTGTCGTACGTGGTGAGGACCAGGACGTGGGCCCCGGTGGTGGCGATGCGGCGGGTCGCCTCGACGCCGTCGATGCCCGCGCCGAGCTGGAGGTCCATCAGGACGACGTCCGGGGTGAGCTTGGCGGCCAGGGCGACGGCCTCCTCGCCGCTGCCGGCCTCGCCGACGACCTCGATGTCCGGTTCGCTGCCGAGGAGGGCGAGCAGACCGGCGCGTACGACGACGTGGTCGTCGCAGAGCAGGATGCGTACGGGCGTCGTCGCGGTCATGCGGGGTCCTCCGGGGCGCTCGGTGGGGCGGAAACCGGGATGAGCGGCACGGCGGCGGACAGCACCGTACCCTCGCCCGGCGCCGACTCGATCGTCAGTGTGCCGCCGAGCTGGTGCAGCCGGGCCCGGATCGCGGGCAGCCCGTGGCCGCGCACGCCCCTGGCGGGGCCGGTGTGCTCGGCGGGCACGAAACCCTGCCCGTCGTCGGCGATGTCCAGGACGACCCGGTCGTCGAGGTGGGTCAGCGTCAGCGCCGCCTCCGTCGCGTGCGCGTGCTCCTTCACGTTGGCCAGCGCGCCCTGGGCGATGCGCAGGAGCGCGGACTGCACCCGGTCGGGCAGCGCGACGTGGCCCTCCCCCTCCACATGGCAGTGGACGGTGAACCGCCCCTGCGCCTGCGCCGTCTCGCGGGTGGCCAGGGCGCGCAGGGCCGCCTCCAGCCCGCCGCCCTCCGCGAGGTCGGCCGGGGCCAGGTCGTGGACGAAGCGGCGGGCCTCGGTGAGGTTGCTCTCCGCGATGGTGGTGGCCGTACGGACGTGGCGGCGGGCGGTCGCCGGGTCGGTGTCCCAGGTGCGGTCGGCGGCCTGGAGCAGCATCTGCTGGCTGGACAGGCCCTGCGCGAGGGTGTCGTGGATCTCCATGGAGAGCCGCTGGCGTTCCGCGAGGGTTCCCTCGCGGCGTTCGGTGGCGGCCAGTTCGCGGCGGGTGCGCAACAGGTCGTCGATCAGTTCGCGCTGCTGCTCGGACAGTTCGCGCTGGCGCGCGGTCTGACGCTGCATGTGGACGAAGACCGCCGTGGCGACGGCCGCCACGGCGGGCGGGGCGAGCACCAGGTTCGGGTCGAACCCCTTGGCCAGCCGCAGTTGTGCGGCGACGACGAACAGGGTGAGCAGACAGACGAGGGCGAGCGCGGCGCGCGGCGGGAGGATGTGCAGCCCGGTGAAGAAGAGCGGCACCGCGCACCACGCGAAGCTCGGCGCGAGGACCACCAGCACCATCCACACGGCGACCAGCACCCCCAGCCACACCAGGGAGCGCGGCGTCGGACGCGAACCGAGCACGGGTCCGAGCACGTACAGCGCGGCCAGGGCCACGGAGAGCGCGATGATCCACGGGGTGCGGGCCTCGCCGGGGTGCCGCAGCAGGAAGCGGGTGAGCGAGGCGCCGAGCAGCAGGAAGAACGCGGTGTGCATCAGGAGCGTCAGCCACCGGGCGTCCGGGTCGGCCGCCCGTTCGGCGGGGGCGCGCCCGGCACGTCCCGCGGACAGGGACCGGGCGGAGAAGGCGGTGGCCGCACCTCCTGCGGCCGGGGCGTCGGCCGACCGGCCCGTGCCGGGTGCCGATCGGGGTCGGTGCTCCACCTCGTACCTCTCGATCCTCACCGCATCGATGCTGCTGACCTGCACGAATACATCCATGGTCACCCCGGATGGGCGGCTTCGCATCAACCGATCGGCTGATGGGGCCGTCGGCCGTCCCGCGCCCGGCAACGAGCCGGTTCATCGACCGTACGGGGCCGTGGGCGGCCGGAGCATGGATGACAGAGCCGAACGAGCTCGTCCGTCGCTGCCGTAGGAGTCCCCATGAAGAAGCTGTCGCTGCGCACCCGCGTCCTGACCGGTGCCGCCCTCGTCGCCGCCCTCGGAGCCGGTACGTTCGGCGCCGTGTCCGCCAGCGCCTCCACCCCGGCCGCCGCGCCCGCCGCCGCCCTCGCGGCCGACGCGTCCAACAAGAACCTCATGCAGAGCACCCACCTGACGATCCAGGCCGCGACGAAGGCCGCGCGGGCGACGCTGGACGCGGCGGAGAAGGAGAACCAGCGGGTCTCCGTCGCCGTCGTCGACCGCAACGGCACCACCGTCGTCACCCTGCGCGGCGACGGCGCCGGCCCGCAGTCCTACGAGTCGGCCGTGAAGAAGGCGTACACCGCCGTCTCCTGGAACGCCCCCACCTCCGAGCTGGCCAAGCGCCTGCAGAACGCCCCGACGCTGAAGGACATCCCCGGCACCCTCTTCCTCGCCGGCGGCGCCCCCGTCACCGCCAAGGGCGCCCCGATCGCGGGCATCGGCGTCGCGGGTGCCCCGTCCGGCGACCTCGACGAGAAGTTCGCCCAGGCCGGCGCCGCGGCCCTCGGCCGGTAACGGCTCCCCGAACTCCGGCGGCACCCGATCCCCCGTACGAGTGTCGCCCGCCCTTCGAGCGCGTCGCTCGGTTCCCCGCCCGCCGGGCGGGCCCGCCCGGGTCGGTCCCCGGCCGGGTCCGCGCGGCGGGCACAGGCATGTCCGAGCCTGCCGAGGGGGCAACTTCGGCCACGACCGAAACACCTTCCCGCCCCTGTTCCCGGCTCCCTGGCGTCTTGCCCACGTCGCGACGAGGCGGCGTCGGAACAGCGCCCACCGCTCACCGGGCGCACCTACGGGGCGGACGAGGAACGGCCTGCCGTCCCGTTCGAAGCGGCAGGTGTACGCGCCCTCCGGCAGGCCCATTTGCGCACCCTGCCCGCACGCGGCGATCCGGGCACCGGCCAGCCACTGCCGCAGCCGTCCCATGCGCAGCCCGGCCTCCGTGGGCCGCCCGCCGACGGGCTGCACCACGAGCGGCACACCGGTGCTCCCCCAGCTGTAGAAGTACATCCGCCGCACTCCGTAGTGCCTGCTGTAGAGCCCCGCCAGATAGAAGCGCACCGCGTAGTCGCGGGCGCGGCGGTCGTCCAGCGGCGGAGTGACCGCGACGCTCCGGTCCGGCCCGGTGTTCCACACCGGGATCTCCCCCGCCCCCTCCTCGTACAGGACGCGGTGTACGTTCCGGGCGAGGTCGATGATCTCCGGCGGCGAATCGGCCCTGTGCGGCGGCAGTTTCAGGGCCGCGGCGTCGCAGCTCTCGTACGCGCCGGTGCGCACGAACCGCCGCAACAGCTCGCGGCCCCGCTCCCCCACAGCTCCCCGAAGGACGGGCAGGCCACCAGCGCCCCGGGATCGGCGCGGCGGATGATCCCGGCCGCCCGCTCGACCATCTCCGCGAGGACGGCGACGCTCCCGGAGTAGTGCAGCGGGTGGCTGGGGTAGTCCCAGAGCTCGTACGACTCGATGCGGCCGCGGTAGCGCGTGGCGACCTCCTCCACGAAACGGTCCCAGTCCGCCAGATCGGCCGGGGGCGAGGCGGACGAATCGGCGTAGCCGCCCCTGCGCCCGTCCCTGGCGGCCCACAGGGGCGTACCGGGGAGGGTGAACAGGACCGGCAGCCCGCTCCGTTCGGCGGAGTCGACCGACCGTTCCAGGACCGACCAGTCGTAGTCGCGGCGCCGCCGTTCGATGGAGCCCCAGCGGGTCCCGCTCTCCCACAGCCGCACGGCGCCGGTGCGGAACGCGGGCATTTCTCCCGTGTCGGTGTTCATCGTCAGTCCGAAGAACTCCGGCGGCACCCGGCGTGGTGCGACGGACCAGAGCGGCCCGTCGAACCGCTGGCCGACCGGGGTGGCGCTCCGCCGCCCGGTGTCCGGGCCCGTGGGTGTTCCGCCGCTCCTGCTGTCGTCCGGCAGGTACGTGCTGCCTGCCGGGACGAGGAGGACGAGGGCCAGGACCAGGATCAGGGCCGCCGCACGCAGCGGGAGGAGCACGCGCCGGAGCCGATGCGGCGCGCCGTGCGGCTCGTCGCGGCCGGGCCCTCCTCAGCAATCGTCCGCGACCAGACCCGGTACAGCCGGTCCGGCTCCGCCGGGCTCGCCCCGCAGACCCGCGCCACCCGTTCCACCACCCCGAAGCTGCCGGGGACGGTCGTGCCCCGGCAGTAGCGGTGGAGCGTGGACCGGCCGAGGCCGGTGCGGTGGGCCAGCGCCGTGTAGCTGCGCCCGCTGCGCTGCTTCAGTTCTTCCAGCAGTTCGGCCAGTTCCGCCGGTCCCGGCATCCTCTTGTCGGACCTCATTGTCCTCCCGTTGTTCCGGTCTTCCCCCGAGGGGACACGGGACGCGTCCCGCGCCGTCCCACCCGGCCCGAAGGCGGCAGTTGAGGCCCCTTCAGGCGTCCCGTCGTCCCAATGCCTCGCTCCTTCTTGCCCCAGCACCCGCCGTTGCCACAAGGTCACCACACCGACGTCACCGGAACGTGGTGGTGTCAGCGCCGCTCGGGGGGAGCGGTGAACGCGTCTCGCACCTGGGAGACACATGCTGCGCATCCACTTCACGGCCGGGGACCTGGCCCGTACCCGTGTCGCCGACCGTCCCGACCCGCTCTGGGAATCCGTACTGAGCCTGCACCAGTTGCAGGAACGGCAGTCGGACCCCGCCATGCTCCACTGGCAGAAACACGTCATCAGGAACGGCCGGGCCCCGCTGCGCCTGCTGCTGCCCCTGGTCCCGGCCCGTGGCTACTTCCCGGACTTCCTCACCCCGGTCGAGAGCGCCGAGGGGTTCGAGACGGGACTCGACGCCCTGCTGTCGACACCACGGCCCCAACTGCACGCCCAGCTGGCCCGGTTGACGAAGGACAAGCCGCCCGACCCCTGGATCCGGTCGGTCGCGGAGGGCAGACCGCCCGTGCTCCACCGCCTCGGCGAGGCACTGCGCACATACCGGCACCACGCCCTCGGCGGGATGTGGCAGCGCATCCGTGCGCGGATCGAGGCCGACCGCGCCTGGCGGTTGCGCACCCAGTTCCTCCGGGGCACCGACGCGATGCTGCGCACGTTCGACCCCGGTCTGCGCTGGCGTCCGCCCGTCCTGGAAGCCGACTACCCGGTCGAGACGGACATGTGCCTGGACGGCAGGGGGCTGCTCCTGATCCCGTCGTACTTCTGCCACCGGGCACCGGTCGCCCTGGCCGACCCGGCCCTGCCGCCGACCCTCGTCCATCCCGCGCGGGCCGTGGTCCCCGCCGCGGCGTCCTCGCCCGACCCGGCGGGACCGCACCTCGCACGGCTCCTGGGCCACACCAGGGCCGCGGTTCTGGAATCCCTCGAAGGCGAGTGCACCACGAGCGAACTGGCCCGGCGCGTCGGGATCTCCCTCTCCTCCGCCAGCGAGCACGCGGCCGTCCTGCGCAACGCCGGCCTGGTCTCCAGCGACCGGCTGCGCAACTCCGTGCGCCACAGCCTCACCCCGGTGGGCCTCGCCCTGCTCGGCACCGGCGCGGCCGACCACGACCTCCGGTGAAGGGACCGGCCGGTGACGGACGGAGCGCCCCACCCGGTCGAAACCGGGTGGGGCGCTCCGTGGCAGTTCCAGAGGGTTTCCCCTCCCCCGCCGTGCGTAGGCCGTGTGGGACTCGAACCCACAACCAACGGATTAAAAGTCCGCTGCTCTGCCAATTGAGCTAACGGCCCTCGGCGAATCACCCCTGAGCATAGCCCGCCGCGACCCGGCCGCCGATCGGGTATCGGTTACCGGGCCCCGTCACGGCAAAATCCCGACACTCCTGCGGGGTGCCGGGCCGGGTCCGGGCGGCCTCCGGGCCCTCCCCCGGCGCGTACCGAGCGGCTTCCGCGGGTGGTGGGGAAGGGGTTCGCCCCTGCGGCGTGGGCCGGTTCCCGTACGTGGCGCGAAACCGCCTTCGCCGCCGGGTCCGGGGAAAAGGGAAGCGGGCCCGCTCGTGAGGAGCGGGCCCGCTTCCGTGGGCTTTCGACGGGCCTTCAGCGGGCCCTCGGGTCGTCGGCGTGGTCAGCCGTTGCGCTTCCAGCGCGGCTTGTCGTCACGGCGGCCGAAGGAACCGGCGCCACCGGAGCGGTGGTCGTCACGGCGGCCGGTCGGACGGTCGCCGCCGGAGCGGAAGCCACCGGAGGGACGGTCGTCGCGACGGTCGCGGTTGAACGGACGGTCGCTGCCGCCGGAGCGGAAGCCGCCCGACGGACGGTCGTCACGACGGTCACGGTTGAACGGACGGTCGTTGTCGCGGCGGTCGAAGGAGCGGCCACCGCGGTCGTCCCGACGGTCGTAGGAGCGGAAGCCGCCGGAGGGACGGTCGTCCCGGCGGTCGCGGTTGAACGACGGACGGTCGTCGCGACGGTCCCGGTTGAACGACGGCCGGTCGTCACGGCGCTGGAAACCGCGGTCGCCACCGCGGTCGTCCCGGCGGTCGCGGTTGAACGACGGACGGTCGTCGCGACGGTCCCGGTTGAACGACGGCCGGTCGTCACGGCGCTGGAAGCCCCGGTCGCCACCGCGGTCGTCCCGGCGGTCGCGGTTGAACGACGGACGGTCGTGGCCGCGGTTGTCCCGGCGCTCGAAGTTGCCGCGCTCGTCGCGACGGTCGTCGCGGACGGGCTGCTCCGGCACGGAGACGGCGGCCTCGACGGCGGCCTCCGCCTCGGCCGTGGCCTCGGCCACCGCGGCCTCGGGGTCCTCGCCCCGCTCGCGCGCGGCACGGGCGACGAGGCGGTCGGCCTCCTCGCGCAGCTCACCGGCGCGGCGCTGGACGCGCTCCAGCTGCTTGGTCAGCTCGGCGACCTCGCGCTCGGCCTGCTTGGCGGCGTTGCTCGCGGAGTCGGCCTGGACCTCGGTCAGCGAACGGGCGCCGGTGATCTCGGCGACCTCCGGGTCGAAGGCGCCCGCGCCGCCGACGATGTGGCGCGAGGCGTCGACGCCCGCGTCCTCCATCAGGCGGAAGATCTGGCGTCGCTGGTGCGGCAGCGCCAGCGACACGACGACACCGGACTTGCCGGCCCGCGCGGTACGGCCCGAGCGGTGCAGGTAGTCCTTGTGGTCACCGGCCGGGTCCACGTTCAGGACCAGGTCGATGCCGTCGACGTGGATGCCGCGGGCGGCGACGTCGGTCGCGACGAGCGCGTTGACGTAGCCGTCCTTGAAGTCGGCGAGCACCCGGGTGCGGGCGCCCTGCGTCATGCCGCCGTGCAGCGCGTCCGCCTTGACGCCCGCCTCGACGAGCTGCTCGGCGATGCGGTCGGCGCCCAGCTGGGTGCGGACGAAGATGATGGTGCGGCCCTTGCGGGCGGCGATGGCGGAGGTGACCGGCGCCTTGTCCTTCGGCTTCACGACGAGGACGTGGTGCGTCATGGTCGTGACGTTGCCCTGGGCGCTGTCGACCTCGTGGCTCACCGGATTGTCCAGGTAGCGCTTGACCAGCGTGCCGATCTCGTTCTCCATCGTGGCGGAGAAGAGCATGCGCTGACCGCCGGCCGGGATCTGGTCGAGCAGCTCGGTGACCTCGGGCAGGAAGCCCAGGTCGGACATCTGGTCGGCCTCGTCGAGGACGGCGACCTGGACGTTCTCCAGGGAGCAGGCGCCCCGGTTGATGATGTCGCGCAGCCGGCCCGGGGTGGCGACGAGGATGTCGACGCCGCGCTCCAGGGCGTAGATCTGGTTGCCCATCGACGTACCGCCGCAGACGACCTTCATCTTCAGGCCGAGCACGTCGCCGTACGGCTGGAGCGCGTCCGCGACCTGCATCGCGAGCTCACGGGTCGGGGTCAGGATGACCGCGCGGGGCTTCTTCTTCTCGGTGTGACCGCCGGCCAGCGCGGCCAGGGTCGGCAGACCGAAGGAGAGGGTCTTGCCGGAGCCGGTGCGGCCGCGGCCCAGGATGTCCTTGCCGGCCAGGGCGTCCGGGATGGTCGCGGCCTGGATCGGGAAGGGCTCCGTCACACCGTTCTGCGCGAGCTTGCGGACGATGCCCTCGGGCAGGCCCAGGTCGGCGAAGGTGACGGTCGGCTCGGCGTCCACGTCGGCGGAGTCGGCCTGCTCGGCCAGGGGGGCGTCCGCCTCGATGGAGTCGGCGGACTCGGCGACGACGGCCTCCGCGGCCTCGACGAGCTCGTCGTTCTCGATGCTCTCGGGCATGACGGTGCGGTCAGAACTGGAAATTGACATGCGAAATGCGAAACCTTCCGGAGTCTCGGCACGCGCCCGTAACTCCGTGATTCGCAATTTCGACCGCCTCAATGCGGTCCAGCCACGGCAAGGGAGAGTACGCGCCACACGGCGCGCTTCTGTTTCGGCGCCGGGCAATGGGATCAAACGATCTACTACCATACGCACTCCCTCCCACATTGCGCAAACCGGCCTCCTCCGGCCCCTCGCTACACCGGCCTCACCTGCGGCGACACCTCCGGGGTGCGCAGCACCGCCGGGCCGTACGGGGCACTCATCGGGTGGCCGCGCAGCCGGGCGGCCTGCGAGCCGGACGGCTGCGGCGCCGGCGTACCGGAGGGCGGCGGCTCGGAAGGGACCGGCGGCTCGGTGGTCGCGGGCTCGGACGGCGTCGGCGTATCGGACGGCTGCGGCACTCCGGGACCGGGCGACGAGGCCGGGGGCGTCGGCGTCCCGCCGCCCCACGTCGGTTCCGGACCGCCCGGCTCCGCTCCCGGACGGCCGTCGCCGGGAGCGCCCGGGGACCCGGTGGAGGCGGAACCGCTGGGCTCCGGCGAGCCAGCGGCTCCCCGCTCGGAGTCGGAGTGCGCCTCGGCCCGGCCGCCCCCGGCACGGACCCGGCCGGTGCCCGCCACGGTGCCGCCGTCCGGCTGCGCCGCACTCCCTTCCGATCCGGAGGACGGCGTCGGGGACGGCGAGGGCCTCCCGCCGCTCCCCCCGCCGTCACCGACGCTCATGCAGCCTGTGGACGCGGCGACCGTCGCTGCGACGACGGCCGCCCATCGGACGGGGGCGGGGAACTGGCGCACGGGAGGCACCTCCGGGAGCACGAGAGGGGAGCGGAGCGGTACGGGAAGGAGCGGGCGGGGCTCCGTGCCCAACTCCCCGCCCCCCGCCGGGGACACGCCCCCGCCCCGGCTCACCCGTAGCCGAGTGCGTGCAGCCTCTCGTCGTCGATGCCGAAGTGGTGGGCGATCTCGTGCACGACGGTGATCTCGGTCTCGGCGACGACGTCCTCGCGGGACTCGCACATCCGGAGCGTCGGCCCGCGGTAGATGGTGATCCGGTCCGGCAGCACCCCCGCGTACCACTCGCCGCGATCGGTCAGCGGGGTGCCCTCGTACAGCCCCAGCAGCTCCGGATCGCTCGGGTCCGGTTCGTCCTCGACGAACACCGCGACGTTGTCCATCAGCCGCGCCAGCTCCGGCGGGATCAGGTCCAGCGCCTCGGCGACCAGTTCCTCGAACTCTTCGCGCGTCATCTCCAGCACCCCGCCATTGTCCCGTACGCCCCGCCCGTACACCCCGGTCCGGAGCGTCCCCGCGCCCCCGCCGCCCGCCGCCCCGTGGCGGGAGCGGCCCGGACCGCCCCGGGGCGGTGACGGCCGAGGTCAGCCGCCGTCCACCGACGGGACACCCGCCCGGCGCACCCCTTCACCTATTCGGTTTGGCTGAGCCCGAAACGCCGTAGTACAGTCTCCGACGTGCCCAAGGGCGCCGGTCAGGACTCGACCGTCCCGAAACCCCAGGGTCGAAGGAAAAGCAGTTCTGCCCTCATCGTCTAGTGGCCCAGGACGCCGCCCTTTCAAGGCGGTAGCACGGGTTCGAATCCCGTTGGGGGCACGCACAACCTTGTGCGACACTTAGTCGCACAACAGCTTGGTCCTGTGGAGCAGTTTGGAGTGCTCGCCACCCTGTCAAGGTGGAGGCCGCGGGTTCAAATCCCGTCAGGACCGCTGCAGCCCTGATGAGCTGCGTGGCTGGGTAGCTCAGTTGGTACGAGCGATCGCCTGAAAAGCGATAGGTCGCCGGTTCGATCCCGGCCCCAGCCACCATTCGAAGGCCCCGTCCGGTGGACGGGGCCTTCGTCGTGTCAGGCCTCTTCCCGGTCCGCCGAGTTCACACCGGCCCGGCCGCGCCACGCCCGTACCACCAAAAACAGCAGCACCACCGCGACCACGGCGACCAGCGCCATGGCGTCCGGCACGTACTCGCCCATGCGCTGGGCCCACCGCTCGACGGCGAACGAATCGTCCACGTCCAGCAGGCCGGGCAGCGCCGTCGTGCCGTCGTACACCAGGAACAGCACGCCGAGACCGATGAAGAACAGCCCGGACAGCAGGCTCGTGGTGTGCGCCTCGAAACGGCCGATCCTGAGGGTCCGGCCGCGCAGCCAGGCGCGACGCCCGAGGTCGAAGCGTTCCCAGAGCAGGGCGAGCAGGAAGAGCGGGACCGCCATGCCCAGGGCGTACACGGCGAGCAGCAGTCCGCCGTAGACCGGGCTGCCGCTGACCGCCGCCACGGTGAGGACGCTGCCGAGGATCGGGCCCGCGCAGAATCCGGCCAGCCCGTAGACGGCGCCCAGCGCGTAGACGGACAGGGCGGTGGTGGGACGGATGCGGCCACTGAGGGCGGCGATCCGGCGCGAGGCGAAGCCCAGGCCCACGATCTGCGCGACGCCGAGCGCGATGATCAGCCAGCCCGCGCCGAGGACGAGCGCGTCGCGGTGACTGTAGAAGAGCCGCCCGGCGTACGAGCCCGCGGCGCCGAGCGGGACCAGGGTGGTGGCCAGACCGGCGTAGAAGATGCCGGTACGGGCCAGGAGCCGTGAGGCCGAGTCGATGGAGTACGCGAAGAAGGCGGGCAGCAGGAGGGCGCTGCACGGGCTGACCAGGGCGAGCAGCCCGCCGAGGAAGGCGGCGAAGTAGCCGATGTCGGCCGTCACTTCGCGCGCTCCTCGCCGTCCTTGGCGTCCCCGCTGTCCGTGTCGCCCTCGGCGTCCTTGCCGCCCTTGGCCTCCTCGGTCGTGCGGGCCTGCTTCGCCGCCGCGTCGATGGCCTGGGTGAAGGTCTCCAGGGGCTGGGCCCCGGCGATCGGGCGGCCGTTGATCAGGAACGACGGGGTGGAGGTCGCGCCGATCCCGTACCCCTGTTCCTGGTCCTTGCCCACCGCGGCCGAGGCGGCGGAGCTGTCCGCGTCGCGCGCGAACCGGGCGAGGTCCGCGACCCCGGCCTGCCGGGCGAGCTCCTTCAGCCGGTCCTCGCCGAAGCCCTTCTCCTTGGCCCCCTCGGCGTACGCGGCGGCGTGGAACTGCCAGAAACGGCCCTGCTGCCCGGCGGCCCACGCGGCACGGGCGGCGGCCTCGGACTCGGCGCCGAAGATCGGGAAGTTGCGCCACTCGATGCGCAGGGTGCCGTTCTCGACGTACTTCTTCACCAGGGCGGGTTCGGTGTCGCGGGCGAACTTTCCGCAGTAGCCGCACTTGAAGTCGGCGTACTCGATGAGGACCACGGGGGCGTCCGCCCGGCCCTGCGCGAGCTTGTCGCCCGCGTCGCGCCGGGCCAGCTTCGCCAGCTCCGGGTAGACGTCGGCGTCCGGCTCGGCGGTGACGTCGGCGGCCGAGGAGGACGTGCCGGCAGCCGTGGAATCGGGGGCGGTGGCCCGGTAGGAGGCGTAGCCGAGCAGCGCGGCGGCCAGGACGACCCCGGCGCCGTAGAGCACCGGCTTCCTGGACGACGACGTGCGGGAGGACGTGGGCTTGGACATGCGGGACTCCGTGCTGAAGGGGCGGAAGAAAGGAAAGGGGAGGGAAGGACCGGGTGGGACGGTCCTCTACACCCTCAGCACGGAGAGTTCGACGGGGGTGGGGGCGGCGGGCTCCGGGCCGCGCAGCCCGATCCGCACGGGCGGGTGGACGGGCTCCTGGCCGATGGCCGCGGGCAGCCCCCACTCGGCGAGGCCGGGGGCCTGGTCGTACGAGGCACGGGCCCGGCCCGGCAGGGATGGCCCACCGCCGTCGCGCTTCCCGCCCCTGCCGCACCCGGGCACCCGCTGCCGCTCCCCGGCCGACGCGACCACAGGACCGGAACCGGAACCGGAAGCAGAAGCGGAGTCGACGTCGTGCTCGGCCGGCGCGACCGCCGGGCCGGGACGGGAGAGACGGGAGACAGGACCGGAGCCGGGCGGCACGGCCACCGTCCCCGCCGCGGTCACGGACGCGCCGCCGCCGGGACCGCCCGGGACGATCGCGGCCGGTCCGCAGAACAGCCCCAGTACGACCGCGACCACCGCCATCAGGCAGCACCACTGCGTACGGGACACGACGACCGGCCTTTCCGGGCTGGAGCAACGGGGAGACGGGGCTACGGACTCAGCTGCCCGAAATGGTACGTGCTGCGATTCCACGCCCCCGTGCCGTGCCGCCGCGACGATGCGCCGACGCAGTGACGCGGTGATGCGCCGACGCAGTGATGTGGTGACGTGCCGACGCGGTGATGTGGTGACGTGCCGACGCGGTGACCGGGACCGCACGAAATGCGTTCGCCGTTCGTCGGGCCCGGGTGAGATCCTGGGCTCCGTATGTCTACTTCCTTCGCCGATCTCCAGTCCCAGCTCGGAGAGATCTCGCTCCGCGACGCGCACCGGCTCGGCCGCCGTCTCGAAGGTGCCCGTCGCATCCGCAAGCCCGAGGCCCGGCAGTCCGTGCTGGACGAGATCGCCGCCGAGGCCACGAAGGCCGCCGAGCGGCTGTCGCTGCGTGCCGCCCGGGTACCCGCCGTGTCGTACCCGGACCAGCTCCCGGTCAGCCAGAAGAAGGACGAGATCCTGGAGGCGATACGCGACCACCAGGTCGTGATCGTCGCCGGGGAGACCGGCTCCGGCAAGACCACGCAGATCCCCAAGATCTGCATGGAGCTGGGGCGCGGTGTCCGGGGCATGATCGGGCACACCCAGCCGCGCCGGATCGCGGCCCGGACGGTCGCCGAGCGCGTCGCCGAGGAGCTGGACACCCCGCTGGGCGAGGCGGTCGGCTGGAAGGTCCGCTTCACCGACCAGGTGAACCCCGACGCGACGTTCGTGAAGCTGATGACGGACGGCATCCTGCTCGCCGAGATCCAGACGGACCGCGAGCTGCGCGCCTACGACACGATCATCATCGACGAGGCCCACGAGCGGTCGCTGAACATCGACTTCCTGCTCGGCTACCTGGCCAGGCTGCTGCCCAGGCGACCGGACCTGAAGGTCGTCATCACCTCCGCGACGATCGACCCCGAACGGTTCGCACGCCACTTCGGCGAGGCCCCGATCGTCGAGGTCAGCGGGCGTACGTACCCGGTCGAGGTGCGGTACCGGCCCCTCCTCGAAGAGGACGGCGACGACTCCGACCGCGACCAGATCACCGCGATCTGCGAAGCCGTGGACGAGCTCCGGACCGAGGGGCCGGGCGACGTCCTGGTCTTCCTCTCCGGCGAGCGGGAGATCCGCGACACCGCGGACGCGCTGAACAAGCGCAACCTCCGCCACACCGAGGTGCTCCCCCTCTACGCCCGGCTCTCGCACGCCGAGCAGCACCGCGTGTTCCAGCGCCACACGGGCCGCCGGATCGTCCTGGCGACCAACGTCGCCGAGACCTCGCTGACCGTGCCCGGCATCAAGTACGTGATCGACCCGGGCACCGCCCGCATCTCCCGCTACAGCCACCGCACCAAGGTCCAGCGGCTGCCGATCGAGCGGATCTCGCAGGCCAGCGCCAACCAGCGCAAGGGCCGTTGCGGCCGTACGTCGGACGGCATCTGCATCCGGCTGTACTCCGAGGACGACTTCCTGACCCGTCCCGAGTTCACCGACCCCGAGATCCTGCGCACCAACCTCGCCTCCGTCATCCTCCAGATGACCGCGGCCGGCCTCGGCGACATCGAGAAGTTCCCCTTCATCGACCCGCCGGACCACCGCAACATCCGCGACGGCATCCAGCTCCTCCAGGAGCTCGGTGCGCTGGATCCCGGCGAGAAGGATCCGAAGAAGCGGCTCACCCAGCTCGGCCGGAAGCTCTCGCAGCTGCCCGTCGACCCGCGTCTGGCCCGCATGGTCGTCGAGGCCGACCGCAACGGCTGCGTCCGCGAGGTCATGGTCATCGCGGCGGCACTCTCCATCCAGGACCCGCGCGAGCGGCCCGCGGAGAAGCAGACCCAGGCCGATCAGCAGCACGCCCGGTTCAAGGACGAGACCTCCGACTTCCTGGCGTTCCTGAACCTGTGGCGGTACGTCCGCGAGCAGCAGAAGGAACGCGGCTCGTCCAGCTTCCGCCGGATGTGCAAGCAGGAGTACCTGAACTTCCTGCGCATCCGCGAATGGCAGGACATCTACACGCAGCTGCGCACCGTCGCCAAGCAGATGGGAATCCACCTCAACGAAGAGGATGCGCCGGAGCAGGCGGTGCACACCTCGCTGCTGGCCGGGCTGCTGTCGCACATCGGACTGAAGGACACCGAGAAGAACGAGTACCTGGGCGCCCGCAGCGCCAAGTTCGCGATCTTCCCCGGTTCGGCGCTCTTCAAGAAGCAGCCCCGGTTCGTGATGTCGGCCGAACTGGTCGAGACCTCCCGGCTGTGGGCGCGGGTCAACGCCAAGGTCGAACCGGAATGGATCGAACCGCTGGCCCAGCACCTGCTCAAGCGCACCTACAGCGAGCCGCACTGGGAGAAGGACCAGGCGGCGGTGATGGCGTACGAGCGGGTCACGCTCTACGGGGTACCGATCGTCGCCCAGCGCAAGATCAATTTCGGCCGGATCGACGCCGAGACCTCGCGCGACCTGTTCATCCGCAACGCCCTGGTCGAGGGGGACTGGCGGACCCACCACCAGTTCTTCCACGACAACCGCAAGCTGCTCGGCGAGGTCGAGGAGCTGGAGCACCGCGCCCGGCGCCGCGACATCCTCGTGGACGACGAGACGCTCTTCGACTTCTACGACCAGCGCATCCCCGCCCATGTGGTCTCCGGGGCGCACTTCGACTCCTGGTGGAAGCACAAGCGCCGGGACGAACCGGACGCGCTGGACTTCGAGCGCTCGATGCTCATCAACGAGAAGGCCGGGGCCGTCACCAAGGACGACTACCCGGACTCCTGGCGGCAGGGGAAACTCAAGTTCAAGGTCACGTACCAGTTCGAGCCGGGTGCGGACGCCGACGGCGTGACCGTCCACGTCCCGCTCCAGGTGCTCAACCAGGTCACCGCCGAGGGCTTCGACTGGCAGATCCCCGGCCTGCGCGAGGAAGTGGTCACCGAGCTGATCCGCTCCCTGCCCAAGCCGATCCGCCGGCACTACGTCCCCGCGCCGAACTACGCGGGCAGGTTCCTCGACCGGGCCGTGCCCCTGCAGGAGCCGCTGACGGTCACGCTCGCCCGTGAGCTCCAGCGGATGGTCGGCGTCCCGGTCGCGGCCGACGACTTCGACCTGAGCCGCGTCCCGGACCACCTGAAGATCACTTTCCGGATCGTCGACGAGCGACGCCGCAGGGTGGCCGAGGACAAGGACCTGGAGGCGCTGAAGCTCCGGCTGCGCCCGAAGGCCCGTCAGGCGCTCTCCAAGGCCGCCGCGGCCACCGCCGGGCCCTCGGGCGAGTCCATCGAGCGTTCCGGCCTCACGGACTGGACGATCGGCACGCTGAACCGCGTCTTCGAGACCCGCCGGGCCGGCCAGCCGGTGAAGGCGTACCCGGCCCTGGTGGACCAGGGCGAGACCGTCGCCGTACGGCTCTTCGACACCGAGGCCGAGCAGCAGCGGGCGATGTGGCTCGGCACCCGGAAGCTGATCATGCTGAACGTGCCGGTGAACCCGGCGAAGTTCGTCTCGGACCAGCTGACGAACCAGCAGAAGCTGGCCCTGTCCCGCAGTCCGCACGGCTCCGTCCAGGCGCTCTTCGAGGACTGCGCGACGGCCGCCGCCGACCGGCTGATCGGCGCGCACGGCGGCCCGGCCTGGGACGAGGAGTCGTTCCGGAAGCTGTACGACAAGGTGCGCACCGACCTGGTGGCGCTGACCGAGCACGCGGTCAAGCAGGTCCAGCAGGTGCTGGCCGCCTGGCAGTCCTGCGAGCGGCGCCTGAAGGCGACCAACAGCCTGGTCCTGGTCGACAACGTCACCGACGTCCGCGACCAGCTCGCCGCTCTCATGCCGCCGGGCTTCGTCACGGCCACCGGGCTGCGCAGGCTGCCCGACCTGATGCGCTATCTGGTCGCCGCGGACCGCAGGCTCCAGCAGATGCCGACGGCCGCCCAGCGCGACACCACGCGCATGGAGAAGATCCACGAGATGCAGGACGAGTACGCCTGGCTGCTGGAACAGCTGCCGCAGGGCAGGCCCGTCCCGCAGGAGGTCCTGGAGATCCGCTGGATGATCGAGGAGCTCCGGGTCAGCTATTTCGCCCACGCGCTGGGGACCGCCTATCCGGTCTCCGACAAGCGCATCGTGAAGGCGATCGACGCGGCGGCGCCGTGAGCGGGGCCGCCCGGACGGGCCGTTCCCGCAGTGACGGAGCCGCCACCTTCGGTGAGTTCGACCTGACCCTCTGACCTGCTGTACAGTCTGTCTTCGCAGCCAGCCGCAAGGAAGGCAGCGAAAACCTGGTCCTGTGGAGCAGTTTGGAGTGCTCGCCACCCTGTCAAGGTGGAGGCCGCGGGTTCAAATCCCGTCAGGACCGCAGTGACGAAAGCCCGGATCCCTTGGATCCGGGCTTTCGCGTTTCTTGACTCCGGTGCTCGCCGACGAGTAGTCAGGCACCAGGAGCCGCCCCTTCTCCGGCGCGGGCGGCGGCCCACCGGGGGGTGGCACGCATGGCGACGCGCGTCCCGCGCACCCTCCGCTCCCCCGGCCCCCCATCGCCCCGTCCCGCCCCGACCCCCGCCCGGCCCACCGGCAGGCTTCCGGGGCCCGCCACGAGGCTTCTGACGGCCTCTCGGGCCCGCTTCCCTCCCCCGGCCGCCCACACCGCCCCCGAGGCGCCGGAAGCGCCCGGCAGGGGCCGGGGCGAGAATCCCCGCGCACGAGAAAGCCGGGCGAAAGCCCCTCGGCCGAGCGGCCGACGGCGAGACATTCCCCATTCCTCGCGGCGACAGGTCCGGCACGGACGAGACCCATATGGTGTGACGGGAGTCACTCAAGGAGTTTCGCGAAGGAGTGACCTTACACCCTTCCTACAACTGCCGAATTTAATATGTGCAATTGCACCTCCTTGACGAGAGTCCCGTGGGACCATCCGGGACCGCCCCTCCCCGCCCCCTCGGGCGCCCCGGCCCCGTCCCGCATCCGCCCGACCGGCACCCACGGGCGTACGCGGACGCACACAGGCGGACACAGGCGCGCACGGGCACAAAAAGATCGCGCTGGACCCGGCGGAGTCCAGCGCGATCGAACGACGCACCCGTATTTCACAGGTATGGCGCCCGTTGGGGCGGGCGCCCGTCATTTGGAGCTATTGGGTGGGCCTGTACGGGTTGGGGGACCCGGAAGCCCGGTTGTTGCGCGGCAGGGGGTGTGTCAGGCCTCGCTGCGCTGCTGCGGAATACCCGCAAGCAGTGCGCGGACCTCTGCCTCGCGGTACCGGCGGTGTCCACCGAGCGTACGGATGGACGTGAGCTTGCCGGCCTTTGCCCAGCGGGTAACCGTCTTCGGGTCCACGCGGAACATCGTGGCAACCTCAGCCGGGGTCAGCAGCGGCTCGGCATCAGGGGTGCGAGCGGTCATGAGCGGCCTCCTCGGGAGAACCGAACCATCTCGGTTCTTTCCTCTAAATTCTGCACCTTGGCCCGCGTTGCCCGAAATGGCAGACGCGGGCCGAGTCGGTTATAGGACGAACGGCTTGTCCTCGGCACTACAACTACACCATCCGTCCAGCCACGTCGGCCAAACCGATGGAATTGCCCTCCCAGGTGTTCATCAGCGACGGAAGCCGATGGACCATGCCATAGCGGACAGTCACACCGCCGTGACGATCAGTCACAGAGCGATCAGGAGTCACCAGACCCCCCATAGCGTGCAATGCTGAGCAATCCGCCCCTACTTGGACGGAAGGAGCCCTCCCAGGACTCCTTGTCCTATTTTGGCACGAGGAGTAGGGAACGGCGCAAGAGCCCAGTTAGTGCTATCCATCACGCTTGAGCCAAAGGCCCGGTTCGGGACGTAGGTCCCGAGTGGACTTCCGCCTCCACGTCCCCACGTGCCACACAGGACACCGGTTCAGATCACACCGGAACAAGAACTCAGACGCAGATACCGCCCGATCAGTTCGCGAACTGGCGATCTCTTACCGCCCGCCATCGCTCCGCCAGCCGGCCGTACGCCTCGCTCGCCCCCTCGGTGTCACCGGCCCGCAGCGCCTCGATGCCCTCGGCCACGTCGGCGGCCGACCGGTCCCCGGCGAGCTGCCCGGCCGGCAGGGCGTGCACCAGACCCGCGTAGTCCAGCTCGACCAGCGCACGCGGATGAAACTCCTCCAGCCAGCGCCCCACGTCCACGAGCCCCTCGGTCAGCGGCCCCTCGTCCACCGCCTCCCGCATCGTCTTCAGCGCCCGCGCCAGCCGGCGCCGGGCCTGGACCATGGGCGTCCGGTACCGCAGCACGGGCGCCGCACCGCCACCGCCCGCCGCGTACTCCCGCTCCTCGTCGGAGAAGAGCACGAACCAGCGCACCGGCACCTGCCACACCGAGGTGCGGATCCACGGCCTGGCGTCCGGATTCCGCTCCGCCCACCGCTCGTGGTCCGCGACCGCCTGCCCGCGCACCACCGGCGGCAGCACCGCGTCGAGCACCGGCCCGGGGAACATCTCCGCCAGCTCCTCCAGGGCCAGCCAGCCGCGCAGCCTGGTCCGCCACGGGCAGACGCACACCACCCCGTCCGACTCGACGACGAACGCGTCCCCGCTCTCGTGCGCGGGCACCCCGACCGGCGGCGTGGCCACCAAGTCGGCGAGCGAACGGCGCAGTTCGTCCTGGGCCGTGGGACGCCCGGAGCGCTCCGCGTACCGGGCCCAGTGGGTGCGTTCGGGCTCCGGGAAGGCCGCCAGCGGTTCGTACACCCGGAGGTAGGACGCGTAGGGAACGAGCAGCGAAGACACCACCGACATGCGGTAAATCGTGTCATGCCCGTACTCCGCCGGGGGGTGATCTCGACACCGGAACAGATCTACGTGCGCGTAGGACTTACCCTCTTGCCAAGCCGGACCGGCTGTGCCGGTCCACGGCCCTCCCCACCTTCAGGAGGGTCCTCCGCCGCTTCGTACTTGGGAGTCACCACAGTGACCGATGTGACCGACGGCGTCCTGCACACCCTGTTCCACTCGGATCAGGGGGGCCACGAACAAGTCGTGCTCTGCCAGGACCGCGCCAGTGGCCTCAAGGCCGTCATCGCCATCCACTCCACCGCCCTGGGCCCGGCCCTCGGCGGCACCCGCTTCTACCCGTACGCCTCCGAGGAGGAGGCCGTCGCGGACGCGCTGAACCTCTCGCGCGGCATGTCGTACAAGAACGCCATGGCCGGTCTCGACCACGGCGGTGGCAAGGCCGTCATCATCGGCGACCCGGAGAAGATCAAGTCGGAGGAACTGCTGCTGGCCTACGGGCGGTTCGTGGCCTCGCTCGGCGGGCGCTACGTGACCGCCTGCGACGTCGGCACCTACGTCACCGACATGGACGTCGTCGCCCGCGAGTGCCGCTGGACCACCGGCCGCTCCCCCGAGAACGGCGGCGCCGGCGACTCCTCGGTGCTCACCTCCTTCGGTGTCTTCCAGGGCATGCGGGCCTCGGCCCAGCACCTCTGGGGCGACCCGACGCTGCGTGGCCGAAAAGTGGGGGTCGCCGGAGTCGGCAAGGTCGGCCACCACCTGGTCGAGCACCTGCTCTCGGACGGTGCGGAGGTCGTGATCACCGACGTCCGCGAGGAATCCGTGCGCAGGATCACCGAACGGCACCCCGAGGTCTCCGTCGCGGCGGACACCGATGCGCTGATCCGTACCGAGGGGCTCGACATCTACGCCCCGTGCGCGCTCGGCGGCGCGCTGAACGACGAGACCGTCCCGGTGCTCACCGCCAAGGTCGTGTGCGGCGCGGCCAACAACCAGCTCGCACACCTCGGCGTCGAGAAGGACCTCGCGGACCGCGCCATTCTGTACGCACCCGACTACGTGGTGAACGCGGGCGGTGTCATCCAGGTCGCCGACGAGCTGCACGGCTTCGACTTCGACCGGTGCAAGGCGAAGGCGTCCAAGATCTTCGACACCACGCTGGCCATATTCGCACGTGCGAAGGACGACGGCATTCCGCCGGCTGCCGCGGCCGACCGGATCGCCGAGCAGCGGATGGCCGAAGCGCGCCGTAGCTGAGGGTCGCCGACCCGTCGCCACGCGTGCGCGGGGGCGGGCCGGACCGACCGACCGCCGGCCGGCGAGACAAGACTCACGCCGGTCGGCGGGTCGCATGCCCAGAAGAGGTTAAAATCGCAGTTGACCAGCGAGGACGGGGCTCCTCGCAGGTCTCCTTCCGGGGCGCTTGATGCGGGCGGCGTACCGTATGGCCGCGGAAGCAGGTACCGTTGAAGCACTACGGGCACGGTCTCTCCATGCGAGAGTCCGTCCTGAAACATGAACGCGTGTCAAGACTCTGGGGCCGTCGAGCCCCGTCACCGAGGGGGTCGAGCCATGGGGCGCGGCCGGGCAAAGGCCAAGCAGACAAAGGTCGCCCGCCAGCTGAAGTACAGCACCGGCGGGACTGACCTGTCGCGTCTGGCCAATGAGCTGGGCGCATCGCCTTCGAGTCAGCCACCGAACGCGGAGCCGTTCGAGGACGACGAGGAGGATGACCCGTACGCACGGTACGCGGATCTGTACAACGACGACGAGGACGAGGACGAGGACGACAAGTCCGGTCCGTCGTCACAGCGCCGCGGCGCTTGACCTCGCGCTGACACATCAACCCGGTCCGGGGCTGCCCCGGGCCGGGTTCTGTGCTGCCCCGGCCCGGTTCTCCCGTTCGCACGGAATCCGGTGTCCACGAGGTGCTTCCCGACCGCCTGACCTGCTGGAATTCGCCTGACCTGCTGGAATTCCGACGGTCGGGGACTCCGCGCACACCGGGCGGTCCCGGTGTGCGCGTCCCTGTCGCACGTCTCGCACCAGGTCGGCCCGGTGTCCCGTCGGTCTCTAGCGGGCGTATTCGCCGACGAGCTCCGCACCCGAGGTGTGTGCCCCGCGCTCGACGATCTCGCCCGCGACCCAGGAATCGACCCCGCGGTCGGCCAGTGTCGTCAGTGCCACGTCCACGGACTCGGCCGGGACGACCGCGATCATGCCGACGCCCATGTTCAGCGTCTTCTCCAGCTCCAGCTGCTCGACCTGTCCCGTCCTGCCGACCACGTCGAAGACCGCGCCGGGCGTCCAGGTGGAGCGGTCGACCCTGGCGTGCAGTCCGTCCGGGATGACCCGGGCCAGGTTGTTGGCCAGGCCGCCGCCGGTGACATGGCTGAAGCCGTGCACCTCGGTCGTGCGGGTGAGGGCCAGGCAGTCCAGCGAGTAGATCCGGGTGGGCTCCAGGAGCTCCTCGCCGAGGGTGCGGCCGAACTCCTCGACCTGGCGGTCGAGCGACCAGCCGGCCCGGTCGAAGACGACGTGGCGAACGAGCGAGTACCCGTTGGAGTGAAGACCGGACGACGCCATGGCGATCACCACGTCGCCCTCGCGGATGCGGTCCGGGCCCAGCAGCCGGTCGGCCTCGACCACGCCCGTGCCGGCACCGGCGACGTCGAAGTCGTCCGGGCCGAGGAGGCCGGGGTGCTCGGCCGTCTCGCCGCCGACCAGAGCGCAGCCCGCCAGGACACAGCCCTCGGCGATGCCCTTCACGATGGACGCGACCCGCTCGGGGTGGACCTTGCCGACACAGATGTAGTCGGTCATGAACAGCGGCTCGGCGCCGCAGACGACCAGGTCGTCGACGACCATGCCGACGAGGTCGTGGCCGATGGTGTCGTACACGCCCATCTTGCGGGCGAGGTCGACCTTCGTGCCGACGCCGTCGGTGGCGGAGGCCAGCAGCGGACGCTCGTAGCGCTTGAGGGCCGAGGCGTCGAAGAGGCCGGCGAAGCCGCCGAGACCGCCGAGGCCCGCGACCTCGGGGCGCTGCGTCTTCTTCACCCACTCCTTCATCAGCTCGACGGCGCGGTCGCCGGCCTCGATGTCGACGCCCGCTGCCGCGTAGGAAGCACCTGTTGTCTCAGACATTGCCTGGGATCTTTCGTGTGGAGATACGGGGCTGGTGGCCGGGGGCGGACGGCAGGGCCGTCACGGACGGCGCAGCGCGTCGGTCGCGGCGGTCGCCGCCGGGCCTGCCGCCAGCTCGGTCTCCAGCAGCTGCTTGCCGAGCAGCTCCGGGTCCGGGAGCTCCATGGGGTACTCGCCGTCGAAGCAGGCGCGGCAGAGGTTCGGCTTGGCGATCGTGGTCGCCTCGATCATCGCGTCGAGCGAGATGTAGGCGAGCGAGTCCGCGCCCATCGACGTGCCGATCTCCTCGACCGACATGCCGTTGGCGATCAGCTCGGCGCGGGTGGCGAAGTCGATGCCGAAGAAGCAGGGCCACTTGACCGGCGGGGACGAGATCCGGATGTGGATCTCGGCGGCACCGGCCTCGCGGAGCATCCGGACCAGTGCGCGCTGGGTGTTGCCGCGGACGATCGAGTCGTCGACGACCACCAGACGCTTGCCCTTGATGACTTCCTTGAGCGGGTTCAGCTTGAGGCGGATGCCCAGCTGCCGGATGGTCTGGGAGGGCTGGATGAAGGTCCGGCCGACGTAGGCGTTCTTCACCAGTCCGGCGCCGAACGGGATGCCGCTGGCCTCGGCGTAACCGATCGCGGCGGGGGTGCCGGACTCCGGCGTCGCTATGACCAGATCGGCCTCGACCGGCGCCTCGGCGGCCAGCTTGCGGCCCATCTCCACCCGGGAGAGGTAGACGTTGCGTCCGGCGATGTCGGTGTCGGGGCGGGCCAGGTAGACGTACTCGAAGACACAGCCCTTGGGCTTCGCTTCCGCGAAGCGCGAGGTGCGCAGGCCGTTCTCGTCGATGGCGACGAGCTCGCCCGGCTCGATCTCGCGCACGAAGCTGGCGCCGCAGATGTCGAGGGCGGCGGTCTCGGAGGCCACCACCCAGCCGCGCTCCAGCCGGCCGAGGACCAGCGGGCGGATGCCCTGCGGGTCGCGGGCGGCGTAGAGGGTGTGCTCGTCCATGAAGACGAGCGAGAAGGCGCCCCGCACGTCGGGGAGCACCTTCGCGGCGGCCTCCTCGATGGTGAGCGGCTTGCCGTCGTCGTCGGTCTGGCCGGCGAGCAGGGCGGTCACCAGGTCGGTGTCGTTCGTCGCGGCGACCTGGGTGGCGCGGCCGTCCTTGCGGGGAAGGTCGGCGACCATCTCGGCGAGCTGGGCCGTGTTGACCAGGTTGCCGTTGTGGCCCAGGGCGATCGAGCCGTGCGCGGTGGCACGGAACGTCGGCTGCGCGTTCTCCCACACCGAGGCACCGGTGGTGGAGTAGCGGGCATGACCGACCGCGATATGGCCCTGGAGAGATCCCAGAGACGTTTCGTCGAAGACCTGCGAGACCAGTCCCATGTCCTTGAAGACCAGGATCTGGGACCCGTTGCTCACTGCGATGCCCGCGGACTCCTGTCCACGGTGCTGCAGGGCATACAGTCCGAAATAGGTGAGCTTGGCGACCTCTTCGCCCGGAGCCCAGACACCGAAGACGCCACAAGCGTCCTGGGGGCCTTTCTCTCCGGGGAGCAGGTCGTGGTTGAGTCGTCCATCACCACGAGGCACGCCACCGAGTGTAGGCGAGGTCGACCACTGGTCCGAATTCGGGACATCGCGCCGGACCACCGGGGAAGCGCTCCCAAAGGGGGTTCGGACCCCCTCCCGGATGATCACTCGGAGTGATCATCCACGGGGTCCGACGGGTGCGCAGGACGAGGCGCGGACCGGCCACAGAGCGGCGGCTGCGCGGCTCAACGCCCCTGAGACCGGCGAGTTCCGGCCACTTGGCACGGGGGTGCGCCGGGCCCGATGGTGGCGCTCGGTGAACCGGCCGACGGGCCGCCGCGAAACCCGTCCGAACGTACGTTTCGTGGCGAGCCTCACACCGAACATCTCCGTACCCGCCGGTTCGCGAACCGTGTCGCCGGGTCCACGAGTCATACGGTCCTACCGGCGGGCCCGAATCGTTCGCCGCCGTCCGGTGGGCCGGTAAGCCGGTAAACCAGTAAGCCGGTGGTCTGGCGGTCTGGCGGTCTGGCGGTCTGGCGGTCTGGCGGTCTGGCGGTCGATGATCCGGCGCCGGGCTGTCATGTGCCCGGCTGTCGGTGCCGGGGGCCGCTCAGCCCATCAGGGGGAGGAGGTCGGCGAGATCGGCACGTTCGCCGCTCGCGGAGACCTTCGCGGCGTCGAGCGCCCGCGCCCACTCCGTACGGCCGGTGGCAAGGCCGATCCAGGTGAGCGGGTCGGTCTCGACGACGTTGGGCGGCGTGCCGCGGGTGTGCTTGGGGCCCTGTACGCACTGGACCACGGCGAACGGCGGGACACGCACCTCGACCGAACCGCCCGGCGCCTTCTCCGCGAGGGCGTCGGCGAGCAGCCGGGTGCAGGCGGCGAGCGCCTGCCGGTCGTACGGGACGTCTAGGCCGGTCGCCTCGTTCAGGTCGCCGGTGTGCACGACGAGCTCGACGGTACGGGTGACGAGGAAGTCGGCCAGCCGCATCGCGCCGACCCGGGTCGACAGCAGCCGGTCGTCGGGGGCGCCGGGTACCAGCTCCTCGAACCGCCCGGCGACCTGCCCGTACAGCGCGTCCAGGTCCGGGTGCTCCGCGGCGAGCGCCCTGGTGTCGTCGGCGATGCGGGCGGCCCGGTCCGCGGTCGAGAACGGCCAGGCGAGGAGCGTCAGATCGGGCTTCGCCACGGCGGGCGGCGGCAGCTCCAGGTTCCGGGTGACGTGCGAGAGCGCCATGGTCAGGTGCACGGCCAGTTCGCGCACGGTCCAGTCGCCGAGCCGGGTCGGCAGCGCGAGCTGCTCGGGCGTCAGGGTACGGACGGCTTCGCGGACGTGGGCGAACTGCGCCAGGACCGCGCTGCGGGTCCGGGCCGGGTCGTAGCGACGGGCACGTTTCTGGGACGGCGGCATGCCCGGGAGCCTACGGCCTGCCTCGCGCCCCGGGCGGGGCCTGCGAGGCGCTCGACCAAGAAGCAGGGCCTGCGGACCGGGCGGCTGGACGAAGCCGGGAGGTCAGGCCCGCGGGCCGGCCCAGGGACCCGGGTCCGCGGGCCGGACCGGAGACCTGGCTTCCCGGTCCCGTCGCCCTGCCCGGTCGGCCGCCGTCTTCTCAGTTCCGGATCGCGAAGTCGCCCAGTCCGCCGGCCAGGAGGCCGAAGCCGCGTTCGGCGAGCGCGGCGGCGTCCGGGGCGATCGTGTCGGCCGAGTCGCCCTCCAGCAGCCGCTGCTGGTTCGCCTGGATGAGGGAGTTGCGGGTGCCGATCAGCTGGGCCGCCGCGATCCGGGCGATCGGCGGTTCCTGCCCCTCCTCGACCAGCACCTCGGCGAGCAGTTCGAAGGAGCGCATGGAGAACGAGTGGGCCCGTATCAGCAGCGCCGGGGTCTCCTGGATCAGCCGGCGCACTTCGAGCACCATCGGCAGGTCGCTCATCCCGACCGAGGGGTCGCGGCGCTCGATCGCGTCCAGGAACTGGTCGCGCGCGGCGACCAGGGCGGACTCGCCGGGGGCCCGGTCCCGTACCACCTGCGCGACGTCGCCGACGTGCTCCTCCATGGGCGAGAGGACCAGGTCCTCCTTGCTCGCGAAGTAGTTGAAGACCGTCATCTTCGAGACCTCGGCCACCTCGGCGATCTCGGCGACCGAGACCTTGTCGAAGCCGCGCTCGGCGAAGAGCTCGGTGGCCGCGGTCAGCAGACGGTGGCGCGTCTGGAACTTCTTGCGCTCGCGCAGGCTCATCCCCTCGGTCATGACATCACTGTACCAGGATGAAAGTTAAGCCAGGATTAATTCTTGACTCGATACATTTTCTTGGGTCGTGGTGGTGCCCGAACTCGGCGGTGCCATGCCGCCCGGGGAGGGGAGATCCGTCATGCCCACAGCAATGACCGACCGTCAGCGGCTGGTCGGCTTCGTGCTCTGCATCGTCACGATCCTGCTGGCCGTGCTCGACACGAACATCGTTTCCTCGGCGACGGTGCCGATCGTCAGCGATCTCGATCCGGCGCACGGCGTCGACAAGATCCCCTGGCTGATGGCCGCGTACCAGCTCGCCGCGACCGCGGCCCTGCCGTTGTACGGGAAGCTCTGCGACGTACTCGGCGCCAAGAAGGTCTTCATCGGGGCCGTCGCCGCTTTCCTCGTCGGCTCGGCGCTGTGCGGACTGGCCGGTTCCATGGACGAGCTGATCGCCGCCCGCGCGCTCCAGGGCATCGGCGGCGGCGGGCTGATGAGCGTCACCATGGTCGTACTGCGCGAGCTCAAGGGCCCCGAGGACGACGACAACGAGAGCGGCGGCAAGGGCGGCAGCGTCGGCGGGCTCGTCGGGGGTGCCGGAATGGCGCTCGGGCCGTGGCTCGGCGGGCTGCTCGCCGACCACGCCGACTGGCGGTGGATCTTCCACGTCAATCTGCCCGTCGGCCTCGCCGTCCTGACCGCCGCGGTCTGCGTGCTGAAGCTGCCCGCGCGCACCGCCCGCCGCACGATCGACTTCCTGGGCGCCGGGCTCGCCGCCGCCTTCTCCACCGCGCTGCTGCTGGTCACCCAGTGGGGCGGCAAGGACTACGCCTGGTCCTCCCCGCAGATCGTGGGGCTGATCACGGGCAGCGCCGTCCTGCTCGTCCTCTTCCTGCGCCGCCAGCTCACCGCGGCCGAACCGGTGCTCCCGCTCACCACGTTCAAGATCCGCGAACTCCAATACGGCTTCGCCGTCCAGGGCCTGGGCGGCGCCGCCATGATGGGCTCGCTGATCTACGTGATGATCTATCTCCAGGTCGTGCGGGGCATCGCCGCCTCCTCCGCCGGGCTCTTCCTGATCCCGATGGCGATCGGCATGACGGCCGTCGGGCTGCTCTCCGGCAGGCTCACCTCGGCCGACTGGTCGCAGAAGACCTTCGTCGTCGGCGGAAGCGCCTGCGCCTGTGCCGCCCTGGCCCTGCTCGCCACGCTCACCACGGACACCAGCCTCTGGGCGGTCCGCGCCATGATGCTGCTGATGGGCCTCGGCTTCGGACAGCTCGTCGGGCAGCTGATCCAGCTGGTCCAGGACACGGCGCCCGCCGGTCAGCTGGGCGTGGCCCCCACCGGTGTCCGGTTCTTCCAGACCCTCGGCGGCGCCCTGGGCGCGGCTGTCTTCGGCACCGTGCTCAGCCGGATGTACGCGGCCCGCGGCCCCGGCGGCACGACCATCACCATCGACCGGCTGTCCGGCCCCGCCCACCAGCAGGCGATGGATGCCTTCGTCTCGTCGATGAACGTGGTCTTCTGGGCCGCGGCCGGGCTGATGCTCCTGGCGACCGCCCTGGCGGTCCGGCTCCCGTCCCGGCGCGAACCGAACCCGGCGGACGGGGCGCCCGGGAGGGACGAGATGGACAGGACGGCCCTCTCGGGCACGGCCGACCCGGCCGACCCGGACGGCGAACAGCGGCCCGCCCCGGCAGCCGCGTGACGCACCTGCCCGCACGCACACGGGGACGGCCCCGCCCACGGATGGGCGGGGCCGTCCCCGTCACGAACGAACCATCGCCGTCACGAACAGACCGTCGTCGTCACGGACGAACCGTCGTCAGGCGAGCAGGCCCGGGATGGTCTCCTCGTGCGCGGTGCGCAGCTCGCTCAGCGGAATGCCGAACTCGCCCTGGACCTCGATCTCCTCGCCGTCCACGACACCGATCCGGGCGACGGGCAGTCCCCGCGCCCCGCACATGTCGTTGAAGCGGAGTTCCTCGCTCCGGGGGACGGAGACGACCGCACGCCCCGCCGACTCGGAGAAGAGGAAGGTGAACGCGTCCAGTCCGTCCGGCACGACCAGCCGGGCACCCTTCCCGCCGCGCAGGCAGGATTCGGTGACCGCCTGGATCAGACCGCCGTCGGAGAGGTCGTGCGCCGCGTCGATCATGCCGTCGCGGGAGGCCGAGATCAGAATCTCGGCGAGCAGCTTCTCGCGGCCCAGGTCCACCTTGGGCGGCATGCCGCCGAGGTGGCCGTGGACGACCTCGGACCAGGCCGAGCCGCCGAACTCCTCGTGCGTGTCGCCCAGCAGGTAGAGGAGCTGGCCCTCTTCCGCGAAGGCGACCGGCGTACGCCGGGTGACGTCGTCGATCACACCGAGCACGGCCACGACCGGCGTCGGGTGGATCGCCGTCTCACCGGTCTGGTTGTACAGCGAGACGTTGCCGCCGGTGACCGGGGTGCCCAGCTCCAGGCAGCCGTCCGCCAGACCGCGGGTGGCCTCGGCGAACTGCCACATGACGTCCGGGTCCTCCGGCGAACCGAAGTTCAGGCAGTCCGAGATCGCGAGCGGCTTGGCACCGGAGGCGGCGACATTGCGGTACGACTCCGCCAGCGCGAGCTGCGCGCCGGTGTACGGGTCGAGCTTGGCGTACCGGCCGTTGCCGTCGGTCGCCATGGCCACGCCCAGGTTCGACTTCTCGTCGATCCGGACCATGCCGGCGTCCTCGGGCATCGCGAGCACGGTGTTGCCCTGCACGAACCGGTCGTACTGGTCCGTGATCCAGGACTTCGACGCCTGGTTCGGGGAAGCGACCAGCTTGAGGACCTGCTCGCGCAGCTCGGCGCCGTTCGCCGGACGGGCCAGCTTGCCGGCGTCGTCGGCCTGGAGCGCGTCCTGCCACGACGGGCGGGCGAACGGGCGGTGGTACGTCGGGCCCTCGTGGGCGACGGACCGCGGCGGCACGTCCACGATCTGCTCGCCGTGCCAGAAGATCTCCAGCTGCGAGCCCTCGGTCACCTCACCGATGACGGTGGCGATGACGTCCCACTTCTCGCAGATCTCCAGGAAGCGGTCGACGTGCTGAGGCTCGACGATCGCACACATGCGCTCCTGCGACTCGCTCATGAGGATTTCCTCGGGCGAGAGGGAGGAGTCGCGCAGCGGCACGGTGTCCAGTTCCACGCGCATGCCGCCGGAACCGGCGGAGGCCAGCTCGGACGTGGCGCAGGAGAGCCCGGCGCCGCCGAGGTCCTGGATGCCCGCGACGAGCTTCTCCTTGAAGATCTCCAGGGTGCACTCGATGAGGAGCTTCTCCTGGAACGGGTCGCCGACCTGGACGGCCGGACGCTTGGCCGGGCCGGTCGACTCGAAGGTCTCCGAGGCCAGCACGGAGACGCCGCCGATGCCGTCGCCGCCGGTGCGGGCGCCGTAGAGGATCACCTTGTTGCCGGGGCCGGAGGCCTTGGCCAGGTGGATGTCCTCGTGCTTCATCACGCCGATGCAGCCGGCGTTGACCAGCGGGTTGCCCTGGTAGCAGGCGTCGAAGACGACCTCGCCGCCGATGTTCGGCAGACCCAGGCAGTTGCCGTAGCCACCGATGCCCGCGACGACGCCCGGCAGGACGCGCTTGGTGTCGGGGTGGTCGGCCGCACCGAAGCGCAGCGGGTCGACGACGGCGACCGGGCGGGCACCCATGGCGAGGATGTCGCGGACGATGCCGCCGATGCCGGTGGCCGCGCCCTGGTAGGGCTCGATGTACGAGGGGTGGTTGTGCGACTCGACCTTGAAGGTGACCGCGTACCCCTGGCCGACGTCGACCACACCGGCGTTCTCGCCGATGCCGACGAGCATCGCGTCGTTGGCGGGGGCCTTCTCGCCGAACTGCTTGAGGTGGACCTTGCTGCTCTTGTACGAGCAGTGCTCGGACCACATCACGGAGTACATGGCGAGCTCGGCGCCGGTGGGACGGCGGCCCAGGATCTCGCGGATCCGGGCGTACTCGTCCTCCTTGAGGCCGAGCTCCTTCCAGGGCTGCGCGGTGTCCGGGGTTTCGGCCGCGTGCTTGACCGTGTCCAGGCTCATGCGTTGACCAGCTTCTTGATGATCGAGGTGAAGAAACCGAGGCCGTCGGTGCGGCCGGTTCCGATCAGCGGCTCGACGGCGTGCTCCGGGTGCGGCATCAGGCCGACGACATTGCCCGCGGCGTTGGTGATGCCCGCGATGTCGCGCAGCGAGCCGTTGGGGTTCATGTCCAGGTAGCGGAAGGCGACCCGGCCCTCCGCCTCCAGCTCGTCGAGCACGCGCTCGTCGGCGACGTAACGCCCGTCCATGTTCTTGAGCGGTACGGAGATCTCCTGGCCCGCGGCGTAGTCCGAGGTCCAGGCGGTCTCCGCGTTCTCGACGCGCAGCTTCTGGTCGCGGCAGATGAAGTGCAGGTGGTTGTTGCGCAGCATCGCGCCGGGCAGCAGGTGCGCCTCGGTCAGGATCTGGAAGCCGTTGCAGATGCCGAGGACCGGCATCCCCGCCTTCGCCTGTTCGATGATGGTCTCCATGACCGGCGAGAAGCGGGAGATGGCACCGGCCCGCAGATAGTCGCCGTAGGAGAAGCCGCCCGCCAGAATGACCGCGTCGACCTGGTGCAGGTCCTTGTCGCGGTGCCACAGCGATACGGGTTCGGCGCCCGCGACCCGTACGGCCCTCAGGCTGTCCTTGTCGTCGAGCGTGCCGGGAAAGGTGACGACTCCGATACGAGCAGTCACTTCGACTCCTCGGCCTTCTCCACCTTCACGGTGAAGTCCTCGATGACGGTGTTGGCGAGGAAAGTCTCGGCCATCTCGTGAATGCGGCCGAGGGCGGCGTCGTCGACCGGCCCCTCTACCTCCAGCTCGAAACGCTTTCCCTGACGTACGTCCGCGATTCCCTCGAAGCCGAGACGGGGCAGTGCGCGCTGCACCGCCTGTCCCTGCGGGTCGAGGATCTCGGGCTTGAGCATGACGTCGACTACGACGCGTGCCACTGGCACTCCCGGTGGTGGTGTGGTGCGGCTGTTTCTCCGGGGGGCTCCCCAGACCCCCGCAGGTCCCCTCAGCGTACCTGGCCGGAAATTCTACGCGAGTAGATATCACAAACCCCCGATCACGTCGAGATATCGACGACAACGGATGGGGAAAGTCCTGCAAAAAAAATCCTCACCATCAGCACACATAGAAGGCTGACACGCGGATGCAATTGGGCGGGCTTCACAATGCGGCGCCCACCGCTGTACAAATGATTACCGGGGAATGCAGCATTGCCCCTAAACGGCCGACAACCGTCGGCCCCGTATCCGCCGGACAGGCCCTGGCAGCCAGTAGGCCGACATCAGCGCATGGTCGGAAGCGCCGATGCCGCAGGAAAGGACCGATATCCGTGGCTCAGCGCGTAGTGGTCACGCTCTTCGACGACATCGACGGGGGAGCAGCGGCGGAAACGGTCACGTTCGCCCTGGACGGTAAGTCGTACGAGATCGACCTCAATCCATCCAATGCGAAGAAACTGCGCAAGGCCCTCGCCCCGTACATGGCGGCCGGCCGGAAGCAGCCGAGCGGTGGGCGGCACGGCAAGAAGCCCGTGGCGTACCGGCACACGTCGCTCGCCCCCGACCCGGCGGCCGTGCGCGCCTGGGCCCGCTCCCACCGGATGGACGTGCCGGCCCGCGGCCGCATCCCGAAGAAGGTCTACGAGGCGTTCCGCGAAGCGAGTTGAGCCGGGGCGGTCCGGGGCCCCCGGTGCGGCCGGGCGGGCGACCGTCGGCGGCCCCGCGGCACCACCCGCCCGGACCTGCCGGAACACCCCTCGGGGCCGGCCGGAACGCCTTCCGGAGCACCCCGCGGCGACACCGCGCGGGCACCGACTTGCGCTACACCCCCGCAGGTCGGCTAAAGTCTGGAGCACGCCGAGGGGCAAGGCCGAAAAGCCGAACCCCACGCAGCGTGCGGGTGTAGTTCAGTAGCAGAACATCCCCCTTCCAGGGGGAAGGCGCAGTGTGCAATTCCTGTCACCCGCTCTGCATCACTCTTAACAACCACTCCGGTGGATCGGGTAGAGTGTTGCTCGCACCGCACAACGAACTCCTTCGGGAGTACAATGAGCGGCAGCAATGCGGACGTGGCTCAGTTGGTAGAGCATCACCTTGCCAAGGTGAGGGTCGCGAGTTCGAATCTCGTCGTCCGCTCTTGATTGGATTGTTGAAGGCCCTGGTCGAAATCGACCAGGGCCTTCTCCGTGTTCTCACCCGATCGCCCTCACTCTTGCTCTCGCCCGCGTCCCCCGCCCTCGTTCGGGACGCGCGCGACCGTCGCTGTGGCTGCGGCTGTGACGTGCGTGACTGTTGAGGTCCGCCTCATGACGTTTGTCATGCGCAGTGGTGACAGCCCGCACTGAGCGCGGCGCCGATCCGGCGGGAGTCTGAGGACATGACCAGCGACGAGATTCCCGGCGACCGCGCGGGCGGCACCGCAGCCGATCCCGTGACCGATTCCACGGCCGGCCACAGCGCCGGTTCCCCCGCCGTTCCTGTGGCCGGGCCCGTCATCGAGGCCGACGGTGTGCACCGCAGCTACACGGGCGGTTTCGAGGCCGTGGCCGGTGTCTCCTTCTCCGTGGGGCGCGGCGAGTTGTTCGCCCTGCTCGGCACGAACGGCGCCGGAAAGACCTCCACCGTCGAACTGCTGGAGGGTCTGGCCGCGCCCGACGCCGGTGCGATACGGGTGCTCGGCCACGACCCGTTCCGCGAGCGCGCCCTCGTCCGGCCGCGGATCGGGGTGATGCTCCAGGAGGGCGGCTTCCCCTCCGATCTGACGGTCACCGAGACCGTACGGATGTGGGCGGGGTGCACCAGCGGCGCCCGGCCGGCGGGCGAAGCGCTGGACCTGGTCGGCCTCTCCCACCGGGCCCGGGTGCGGGTCAAACAGCTCTCCGGCGGTGAGCGGCGCCGCCTCGACCTGGCGCTGGCCCTGCTCGGCCGGCCCGAGGTGCTGTTCCTGGACGAGCCGACCACCGGGCTCGACGCCGAAGGGCGGCGCGACACCTGGGAGCTGGTGCGTGAGCTGCGCGACGGCGGCACCACCGTCCTGCTCACCACGCACTACCTGGAGGAGGCCGAGACACTCGCCGACCGGCTGGCGATCATGCACCGGGGGCGGATCGTGACGGCGGGCACCACCGCCGAGGTGACGGCCGCCCGCCCCTCCCGCATCCGCTTCGAGCTGCCCGAAGAGGTCCCGGCGGCACGAATACCGCTGACACTGCGGGCCGCCGCCGAGGGACGCCGGATCGAGATCCGCACCCACCGGCTGCAGGAGTCCCTGGACGAACTGCTGACCTGGGCGAGGCAGTCGGACGTCCGGCTGCTTGGCCTCGACGCCCGGTCGGCCTCGCTCGAAGAAGCATTTCTCGACATCGCGCAGAGCGCGACGGAGAACGGAAAGGCGGCTGTGCGATGACCACCGCGAAGACCGGCCCCACCACCGGCCCCACCACCGGGACACGAACCGGCACGACCACCGCGGCGGACGGCCCGGCCCGGCCGGGGCGGGCGGCGGCCACGACGACCCGGGACCGGCTGACCGCCCTCGGACGCGCCGAGGTCGCCCTGCTCACCCGCAACCGGACGGCCATGTTCGTCGCGCTGCTGATGCCCGCCGTCATGGTCCTGGCGATGAGGGCGGCGCTCAAGCCGTCCGTTCTCGACGGGACCGGACTGAGCATCGCCGGAGCGGCACTCACCGGCGGCATCGGCATCGTGCTGATACAGGCCGTCTACATGAACCTGGTCTCGTCCTACGTGGCCCGGCGCGAGGACCTGGTCCTGAAGCGGCTGCGCACCGGCGAGATCACCGACCGGGAGATACTCACCGGGACCGCGCTGCCGTCGGCCGTGCTGGCGCTGGCGCAGACCGTGGTGATCATCGTGGCCGGGACGGTCTTCTTCGACCTCGGCACACCGGAGCGGCCCGACCTGCTCCTGGCGGGTCTGCTGCTGGGCGTGGTGATGCTGACGGCGCTGGCCGGGGCCACCTCGACGATCACCCGTACGGTGCAGACGTCTCAGCTCACCACCCTCCCGTTGTTCTTCATATCGATGATGGGCTCGGGGCTCTTCGTGCCGCTGGAGGTCATGCCCGACCGGATGGCGGCGGTGTGCGAACTGCTGCCGGTGACCGGTGTGATGACACTCGTCCGGGCCGGCTGGCTGGGCGGAGCCGAGGGCTCCGACCTGCTCGTTGCCGCTCTGACGGGTCTGGCCTGGACCGCATTCGCCGTGTTTGCTGTGCAACGTTGGTTCCGCTGGGAACCACGACGCTGAGGGGGACGTGCCGTGTCGGTGCTCGTGCGGGGCTGGCGCCGCAGCTGGCAGCAGCGCAGCAAGCTGGAGCGGATCGATCTGTACTCGCGGCTGACCATTTCGGTGCTGCCCTGGTTCTTCACCCTGTCGTGGCAGCTGGTCCCCTTCAAGTCGGACATCCGCCACGAGCCGCTCCCACTGGTCCTGGGCGTGGCCCTGCTGATCGTGAGCCTCGTGCAGTGCCTGCTGAGCAACCGCAACGTACAGGCGTCGTACGAGCACTACCTCGGCGTCTCCGTCTTCCCCCGGAGCCGACAAGCGACGCCCATGGCGCTGGTGCTGGTGAACCTGGGGCTGCTGACGGCCCTGGTCGGGGTGGACGGGGTGAGCAACTCGGGGCTGCTCGTCATGGCCATGAACATGCCGGTGGCGTTCGCGATGACACAGAACCTGCTGGTCCCGGTCCGCACCTTCCTGGTCCAGTCGTTCGCCCTCGCAGCGCTGAGCGTCGGCGCCCTCGCCGCGGTCGGGGTGCGGAGCGGAGTGCTGGTCGGGGTGGTGCTGACGACGCTCCTGGGCTGCCTGCTCACCCTGGTCTCCGTACGGCCCAGCGCCTGGAGCCTGAGTGTGATGTGGCAGGCCGAGGAGGCCCGGGAGCTGCAGGCCCGGCTCGCGGTCGCCGAGGAGCGGCTGCGGTTCGGCCGGGACATGCACGACGTCCTGGGCCGCAATCTCGCCGTGATAGCGCTGAAGAGCGAACTGGCCGTGGAGCTGGCCCAGCGCGGCAGGCCGGAGGCGGTGGACCAGATGGTCGAGGTGCAGCGCATAGCACGCACCTCGCAGCAGGAGGTGCGCGATGTCGTACGGGGGTACCGGGAAGCCGATCTGAGTACGGAACTGGCCGGGGCCCGAGGGGTGTTGAACGCGGCTGGGATCGGGTGCGAGGTGCTGGGGGACGTCGGCGGGGAGCTGCCCGCGCCCGTGCAGTCGGCGCTCGGCTGGGTCGTGCGGGAGGCGGCCACCAATGTGCTGCGGCACGGTGATCCGCGCCACTGCACGATCCGGCTCAGGTCCTCGGCAAACGCGGTGGTGCTCCAAGTGGAGAACGACGGAGTGAGGGGGCCCGTGGCGGGACCGGACGGGGGCGCCGGGGCGGCCGGCGGCTCCGGACCGGGTGGTTCCGGGCTGGCCGGGCTGCGGGAGCGGCTCCGCGCGCTGGGGGGTTCGCTGGACGCGGGCCCGGCGGGCAGCGGCTCGTTCCGGCTCACGGCGACGATCCCGCTGCCCGGCACGGAAACCCGGACACCCTCCCGCGCGAAGCCGGGTGCGGACGCGGGCACAGGCACAGGCACAGGCACAGGCACAGGCACAGGCACAGGCACAGGCACGGAAACGAAGCCGGACGCGAGAACGGCATCGGAGAAGGAGGCAGCGCCCGGGAAGAGAACGGCACCGGGGAAGAGACCGGCGGCGGGGGCGGAAACGAAGGCGGACGAAGCACGGGCGGTCTCGGGGGCCGCGGCGCCCACCGCCCTCCGGGAGGAACGACGATGACGGCCGTGCGGGTGCTGCTCGCCGACGACGAGCACCTGATCCGTGGCGCGCTGGCCGCGCTGCTGGCCCTGGAGGACGACCTCGTGGTGGTCGCGGAGGCGGCGACCGGGCCGGAGGCGCTGGCCATGGCGCGGGCCCACCGGCCCGATGTGGCGGTCCTCGACCTGGACATGCCCGGCACCGACGGTGTGAGTGTCGCCACATCGCTGCGGACCGAACTGCCCGACTGCCGGACGATGATCGTGACGAGCCACGGCCGGCCCGGACACCTCAAGCGGGCACTGGCGGCAGGAGTGCGGGCCTTCGTCCCGAAGACCGCCAGCGCCCGTCAGCTGGCCGGGATCATCCGCACGGTGCATGCCGGAAACCGTTATGTGGACCCGGAGTTGGCGGCCGACGCGATCTCTGCGGGGGACTCGCCGCTGACCGCCCGCGAGACCGAGGTGCTGGAACTCGCGGCGGACGGGGCGCCCGTCGCGGAGATCGCGGAACGGGCTTCGCTGTCGCAGGGAACCGTCCGGAATTACCTGTCGGCGGCCGTCTCGAAGCTCGGGGTGGAGAACCGGCATGCCGCAGTGCGTCACGCACGGGAGCGAGGATGGGTATAGTGGTTCTCGCGCTTCGGCGCTTGCGGACGTAGCTCAGTTGGTAGAGCGCAACCTTGCCAAGGTTGAGGTCGCCAGTTCGAACCTGGTCGTCCGCTCGGTTCAGCAAGAAGCCCCCGGCCTTCCGGCCGGGGGCTTCTTCGTGTCTGTCGGGCAGTCCTACTGCCAGGGCGTTCCGGTGAGGAGTTCGTACGCCTCCAGGTACTTCGCCCGGGTCGCGTCCACGATCTCCTGGGGCAGGGCCGGGGGCGGCTGCTCGCTCCTGCGGTCCCAGCCGGAGGCCGACGAGGTCAGCCAGTCGCGCACGAACTGCTTGTCGTAGCTGGGCTGGGCCCGGCCCGGCTCCCAGCCGGACACCGGCCAGAAGCGCGAGGAGTCCGGGGTCAGCACCTCGTCCGCGATGATCAGTTCCTCGCCGCCGTCGGCCGCGGGCGCGAAACCGAACTCGAACTTCGTGTCGGCGAGGATGATCCCGCGCTCGCGCGCGATGTCACGGGCCCTGCCGTACACGTCCAGCGTGGTGCGGCGCAGCCGGTCGGCGGTCTCCTCGCCGACCTGGCGGGCCACCTCCTCGTAGCTCACGTTCTCGTCGTGGTCGCCGACGGCCGCCTTGGTGGCGGGGGTGAAGATCGGCTCCGGGAGTTCGGAGCCGTCGACGAGGCCCTCGGGCAGCGGGAGGCCGCAGACCGTGCGGGACTCCTTGTACTCGACGAGGCCGGAGCCGGTGAGGTAGCCGCGGGCGACGCACTCGACCGGGACCATCCGCAGCGACTTGCAGATCAGGGTGCGGCCGGCCCAGTCGGCGGGGGCCCCGAGGGGAAGCTCCGTGGACAGGACGTGGTTCGGCACGAGGTCGGCGAGCTGGTCGAACCACCACAGCGAGAGGCGGGTGAGCACCCGGCCCTTGTCCGGGATCTCGGTCGGCAGGACCCAGTCGTACGCGGACATGCGGTCGCTGGCGACCATGACGAGGTCGCCCGCCTCGTTCCGGTACAGGTCGCGCACCTTGCCCGTGTGCAGGTGGGTGAGCCCCGGGACCTGCACTGGTTCGGGCTTTTCTACAAATCCGGACACGCTGCCTCCGCGTAGGTTGATCCAGGAGTCGTACCGATTCTCCCGTATCGGGCGCGGTGGAGTGGAGCGGGGGCGTCCGCAGCGCCGACTGCCGTACCGTCGGGGGCTTTTCGGGCCGTGCACGCGGGCCACTCGGGACTCACGGGCTCACAGGCTCGGGCGCCGCAGGCGTGGGTCGCAGGCGTGGGCCGCTCAGTCGCGCTTGCAGATGCGGTCGAGGAGATTGGCCGTGGCTCGCTGGATGCGGGGATCGACGTGGCCGGGGCGGTCCAGGGCCGGGGACCAGGCGAAGGTGCCCGAGGCGAAGACGATGGCGCCGGACGGGGCACGGTACACGGACGTCTCCTGATGGCGTCTGGCGCCTTCGCCGTCCAGGTACGGGGAGTGGGCGAGCAGGATGCGGTTCTCGTGCTCGGGGAGCGCGGTGCGCGGGAAGTAGCGGTCGGCCTCGCCCGCGACCAGTCCGTCGAGTTCGTCACCCTCGCGTGCGCCCGTCGCCTCCCACAGCCAGTGCTCGGCGTTCCGCACGACCAGGGGGTGCGGATCGGGCACCCGGCCCGCGTACTGGATGCCCAGGACCTGCTGCTCGGGGCGGTCGATCTCGCGCCAGAGCGCGGGCTTCCCCGGGCCGCGGCGTTTTCGGCAGGTGAGCAGACGGTCCGGGACACCCGACGGCGACGGGGAGAGGCTGACCTGCCAGTACATGGTGTTCGCGGAGAGGAACACCAGTGAGGTGCCGCCGTCGCGAGCGCGTTCGACGGTACGGCGCATGGGCACCGACCAGTACTCGTCGTGGCCGGGGAAGACCAGGCCCCGGTAGCGGCTCGGGTCGACGCGGCCCGCGTGCAGATCGCGGGTGTCCGCGTACGCGATGTCGTAGCCGTACCGCTCGGCCCAGCGGATGAAGTCGTAGGCGTGCCCGACGTGCAGCGGCAGGCCGGCGCCCGCGTAGGGACGGTCGAAGGAGACCGTGACCGCGGCGTCCTCCTCGCCCAGGAGCCGGCCCTGCTCGTCCCAGGCGTGGTAGAGGCTGGCGCCGGTACGGCCGTCCTCCGGGTAGAGGTTGTACGCCTGCCAGGTGACGTCCGGCAGCACCAGCAGCAGATCGGCCGGGTGCTCGTCGCGAACCGTGAACGGGATGTGGGAGCGGTATCCGTCGACCGTGGTGAGCACGGCCACGTACGCGCCGATCGACCAGTAGCTCGGGATCTGCAGACGCCAGGACTGCCACCAGTGGTGGCAGGAGACGGTGCGGTCGGCGGCGAGCGGGGCGGGCTGCACGATGCCGGAGAGCCGGGGGCTCGTGGTGATCTTCGCGGCGCCGTCGCCGCCGTAGTGACCGATGCGGTAGATGTCCACGGAGAACTGCTGGGGCGGGTCCACGGTGATGTGGAAGTCGATCGCCTCGCCGGGGGCCGCGGCGCCCGTGGAGATGAACCCCTTGATCTGCCGGTGCACGTCGTCGGCGGTACGGGTGCCGCCGTCGGTGGAACCGCGGGTCAGGGTGGGGTCGGCGTACCAGGGGACGACCTGCCCGGTGTCGTCGAAGTAGTTCTCGCTGCCGCGCAGCCAGGGCAGGGGGCCCTGACCGAAGGGGTCGGAAACGGCGTGCGCGAGGGCACCCGACTCCCACCTCCGAATCTGCTCCGCCCCCATACCGTCCCCTCCCTCAGCTCCCCCGCAACAACAGTCGAGCCACCCGTGGCCATGCGTCATCAGTGCGCCCACAGTGATGTGTCGACTGTCAGCGTCGATCCCCAGCACATCACATAACGCATGCAGTTCGTCACCGTTCGTCGCGAATTGACGTGAACGGAATGCACTCTTCCGAGTGTTGAGGTGTGACGGAACGGACCTGTGTGTCAGACGAGGCGTACGGGCTTGTCGGTGCGTACGCCGACCGAGGTGAGCCAGGATCTCAGCGGTTCCGCGTCCCCGTCCTCGACCAGGCTGAGGACGGGGCCGCCCAGATCCGCCCGGTGCTCGCCGTCGACCAGCAGGGCGGGGCCGTCGAGCCAGTCGAGACCGGGCGCCGCGCCCGCCGTGTCCACCGCGGCGCAGCAGACCATCGCCACGACGTGGTCGGTGAGCAGCTCCGTACCCGTACGGGGCGGCTGGAGCGGAAGGAACGGGAGGGGGTCGGAGCCCCAGAGGTCCGGGGCGGGGCCGGTCGCGCTGCCCGGCCCGCTCGTTCCGGTGACCGCGCCGGGGGCGGCCGGGGCGGCGCCGTGCGGGGCCTGCCGGGCCGCCGCGGCCTCCTCCCGGGCCATCGCGGCGCTGATCCCGGCGGCGAGCGCCTCACCGCTCCCGGTGCGGCCCTCCAGATGATCGACGACCCGGGCCAGCGTGGGCACACCCGTGTCGACGGAGCAGGCGCTGCGGGGCAGACCGCCGGAGCCGGGGCCGACGGGAACACCGGGGGCAGCGGAAGCACCGGAGGTGACAGGGGCAGCAGGGGCAGCGGAGGTGGCAGGGGCGGCGGAAGTGGCGGGGGCCGCGTCCGGGGTGCTCATCGAGTCGAGGACCTGGTGCAGACGCGCGGCCTCGGTGCGCCACTTCCGGTCCACCACCTCTTCCGGGTACTGCTGCCAGTCGACCGGCGACCAGTCGGCCCCCGTCCGGGCGGGGCCGCCGTGGAACAGCCGGGCGGCCAGCAGCGAAGCGGCCTCGTCGGCGGCGCCCGGCTCCTCCAGCAGGTCGCAGGCCGGGCGCTCGCCGAGCCGCGAGGTGAACCCGTCGGCGAGCCGGTCGCGCCGGGAGAGTTCGGTGAGGGCGGAGACGACACCGGCGTCCAGCCGGGACGGCCAACGGCCCATCCGCCAGGCGGGCAGCGCGACCCGGGTGAGCAGCCGGTCCCAGCCCGCGTAGGCGAGACCGACCTGCTCCTGGGCGACGATCCGCAGACCGTGGTCCACGTCCTGGGCGCGGGCCGACGCGGCGGCGGCGACGCCCCGCTCCATCTCCGCCGCGTGGTTGTGGCAACTGCGCAGCAGCAGCCTGGCGATCCAGCCGACGAGGACGCGGGGCACTCTGCGCACCCCGGCCAGCGGCCCCGGCACGGGCACGGCCGCATCGGCGACCACACCGTCCAGCCCCCGTACGAAACGGCGGGCCGCAGCTATGTCGGGATGCGCGGAGGGGCCCGTGCCCGCGACGACCGGGGCGAGCACCGCCCGTAGCTCCGCGACCCTCATCCACCACAGGAACGGCGAGCCGATGACCAGCACCGGGGCCGCCTGGACCCGGCGACGGCGGCCGGGCCGACCCGCCCCGGAGCGCCGGAAGACCCCGGGCGCGGACCGCCCCGGCGGGGGCGGCGCGGGAGCGACGACGCCATGGGGCGCTGCGGACGCTGCGGTGGCCCCGGAGACCGGCGCGGAAGGGCCTCCCGGGGCCTCGGCCGGCTGCGCCGAGGGGTGCGTACGGTCCTCCAACCAGCTGTCGCAGTCGGGCGTCAGAGCTATCGCGGAGGGCGCGGGCACCCCGAGCCGGTCGGCGAGGTCCCTGACCAGGCGGTAGAGGTCGGGGGCGGCGTCCTCGGCGAGCGGGACGGTCGGGCTGACCGCCGGCTTCGCCCGTACGATCGCGGCCCCGACTGCGGCGGCGAGCAGGAGCACGACGATCGCGCAGACCGTCACGACCCGGCGGGCCGTGTCCCAACCACTGCCCACGGCATGGCCCTGGGCGCCCGCCACGAGCAGGACGACGGCCACCGCCGCCGGCAGGATCGCGGCGGCCGTCGCCCTGCCGCGGATCCTCAGGAGGGCAAGAGCTCGTGCGCGCGCACTCGACGTACCCGGCTCCTCATTCGTACCGATACCGGACATGGCCGGACGTCACCCCCTCTGTCCCCGCAGCGGTGTTCCTCACTCCCCCACTGTGACACCCGTCACTGACATCGCAATGCCAGTGGGCCAAGTGCCGGAATGCTTGCGCCGCACCCTAGTTGGGGCCCCGGCAGGCGTCATCCGGATGGCGCAGTCGTCACTCGATGGAATGGCTTTGGGCAAAGGTGCTGGCGCGCTGCCGCCCTTGGGGCATCGACACGTCCCGGCATGCTGCGGCGCGGCACACGGAGCGGTGTGCCGCGTGACGTACGGGACAGTGTGCGGTGCGCCGTACGGGGCGGTGCACGGGGCGGTGCGCGGTGCGTCGCACGGGGTGCACCGGAGCCGGGAGGGGATGGTGTGAGGCGGGCAGGCCGGTGAGCCTGCCCCGCCTCGCACTCCCACCGTCTTCCGACCGGCCGGCGCCCCGGGCCCTCGGGCCTCCCGGATTTCCCCGAGTCGCCCAGGCGCCCCGGGTGTCCTCAGGTCTCCCGGATGCCCTCAGGTCTCCCGAGTGCCCGAGTGCCCGAGTGCCCGGGTGCCCGCGGGCCCCACGCGCCTCTCCGGACTCCCGTGCACTCCCCCGTACTCCCCTCGTACATCCCCGGGTTCCCGGGCGCTCCCGCGGATTCCTCCGGGTGGCCGGTTTCAGGCCCCTGCGGCCTTGCGGGCGATGTCCGTGCGGAACTGCGAGCCGTCGAGCCGGATCCGGCCCGCGGCCGTGTAGGCGCGCTCGCGGGCCTCGGCGAGGTCCTTGCCGGTCGCGGTCACGGACAGCACCCGGCCACCCGCGCTGACGATCGTGTCGCCGTCCTTCTTCGTGCCGGCGTGCAGGACGTACGCGTGCGGGGCATCCTGTGCCGCCACGTCGTCGAGCCCCTCGATCGGGTCACCGGTGCGCGGCGTGCCCGGGTAGTTGTGCGAGGCGATGACCACGGTGACGGCGGCCTCGTCGCGCCACGTGAGCGGGGGCAGCTCGTCGAGGGTGCCGTTGGCGGAGCCCAGCAGGACACCGGCCAGCGGGGTCCGCAGACGGGCCAGGACCACCTGGGTCTCGGGATCGCCGAAACGGGCGTTGAACTCGATCACCCGGACACCGCGCGAGGTGATCGCGAGGCCCGCGTACAGCAGTCCGGAGAAGGGGGTGCCGCGGCGGCGGAGCTCGTCGACGGTCGGCTGGAGCACCGTCTCCATGACCTCGTCGACCAGCTTGGGGTCGGCCCACGGAAGGGGGGAGTAGGCGCCCATGCCGCCGGTGTTCGGGCCCTCGTCGCCGTCCAGGGCGCGCTTGAAGTCCTGCGCGGGCTGGAGCGGCAGGACGGTGGTGCCGTCCGTGATCGCGAAGAGGCTCACCTCGGGGCCGTCGAGGAACTCCTCGATGACCACGCGGTCGCAGGCCAGGGCGTGGGCGCGGGCCGCCTCGATGTCGCCGGTGACGACGACGCCCTTGCCCGCGGCGAGCCCGTCGTCCTTGACGACGTACGGGGCGCCGAAGGCGTCGAGGGCGGTGTCGATCTCCGCCGGGGTGGTGCAGACGTAGCTGCGGGCGGTCGGGACGCCCGCCCCGGCCATCACGTCCTTGGCGAACGCCTTGGAGCCCTCCAGCTGGGCCGCCTCCCGGGAAGGGCCGAAGCAGGGGATGCCCGCGGCGCGCACGGCGTCGGCGACCCCGGCGACGAGCGGCGCCTCCGGGCCGACGACCACCAGTTCGGCGCCCAGGTCGGTGGCGAGGCGCGCGACGGCGTCGCCGTCGAGGGCGTCGACCGGGTGCAGTTCGGCCACCTCCGCGATGCCGGCGTTGCCGGGAGCGCAGTACAGAGCGGTGACCTCGGGGTCGAGGGACAGAGAGCGGCACAGGGCGTGTTCGCGGGCGCCGCCGCCGATGACGAGGACCTTCACGAGGTGCAGCCTAACCGCCGGGGCGCGACCCCCTCGACGCGCGCCGCCCCGTGGACACCCCTGCGATCCGGCCGCTGCACCCGCGCGCGGGCGATCCGGCCGAGCCGCGCCGCGGCCCGTCGGAGGCCGGGAGCGAGGGACGCCGGGAAGGGGTTCGTCGTCGGCCCGCCCGGACTCCCCGGAACGCCGCGCCCCGCCCCTTCTCTCCGCTCGCCCCCGCTCTCTTCCGCCCGCTTCTACTCGTTGGTGTACTCCTCGACGACCGTGGCCCCCAGTTCACGGACGATCAGCTCGTGCCCGGAGAGCGCCGAATCGACGAGATCCGGGTCGTCGGCCTCGGGGATGTCGTCCTCGGGAGCGACCGCGTGCGGCGCTTCGGGCGCGGAGTACGGCTGGGGCGCGGACTGCACGGCGGGCGCGGCACCCGGCTGCTGAGACTGCGGCTGCGACTGGTGCGGGGCAGCGGCGGGGGCGGGCCGGGGCTCGTAACTCTGCTGAGGCGCGGGAGCCGGACGCTGTGCCATGGGCGGGGCGGCTGCGGAGGGACGCCCCCCACCGATCGGCGGGGGTGTGCCGGCGCCCCCCGACGGGTCGACGATCGCCTCGATCTTCCACTGCGCGTTGAACCGCTCGGCGAGTGCCTGCTTCAGCACGTCCTCGCTGCCGCTGCTCGCGAAGTTGTCGCGCGCGCCCGCGTTGAGGAAGCCGATCTGCAGGGTGCTGCCGTCGAAGCCGGTGACCTGGGCGTTCTGGCTGAGCAGGATCCAGGTGAACCGGCGACGGTTCTTCACCGCCTCCAGGATGTCCGGCCACATGTTCCGCACCTGGCCGGCGCCCTGGGCCATTCCCGGGCTCGGCTCGGCGGCGGGCGCCGGGGTCGCGGGCGCGGCCTGGACCGGCGCGGCCTGCGGGGCGGGCGACTGACCGGGAGCGGAAGCGGTCGGCCAGCCACCGGGGCGGCGTCCCGACTCCGGCGCGGCCGCGGTGGGCCAGGCCCCGGGACGCTGGCCACCCGCGGGAGCCGGGGTCCCGCCCGACGGCTGCTGGGCGGCCGGAGCCACGGGCTGCGCGGGAGCCGCGGACGGTACGGGAGCCGCAGGCTGTGCGGCAGCGGGCGGTGCGGCCGGAGCGGTCGGAGCGGTCGCGGGGGCAGGGACGGGGGTGGGCGCGGGGGCCTCGCCCCGTACCGCCGCACGCGCGGCAGCGGGCCCACCGCCGGGCGGCACGGGCGGGGCGGCGGCGGGGGCGGGTGCGTGGGCCAAGGCCTCCGGTCCGGGTACGTACCCCATGGCGGGGCCCGGCCCGGTGGTCGCGAAGGAGGCGCCGCGCTCCAGCCGGTCGAGCCGGGCCTGGAGCGAACGCTCGTCGTCGAAGGCCGCGGGAAGCATCACCCGGGCGCAGATCAGCTCGACCTGGAGCCGCGGCGAGGTCGCCCCGCGCATCTCCGTGAGCCCCGCGTTGACCAGGTCGGCGGCTCGGCTCAGCTCGGCGGCGCCGAAGACGGACGCCTGGGCCTGCATCCGCTCCACGACATCGGCGGGGGCGTCGATCAGCCCCTTCTCCCCCGCGTCCGGCACGGCGGCCAGGATCACCAGGTCGCGCAGCCGCTCCAGGAGATCGGCGACGAAGCGGCGCGGGTCGTTGCCGCCCTCGATCACCCGGTCCACGACCTCGAACGCCGCGGCCCCGTCGCCCGCCGCGAAGGCGTCCACGATCGAGTCGAGCAGCGAGCCGTCGGTGTAACCGAGCAGCGAGGTCGCCATGGCATATGTCACACCGTCGTCGCCCGCCCCGGCGAGCAACTGGTCCATCACCGACATCGAGTCACGCACGGACCCGGCACCGGCCCGCACGACCAGCGGCAGCACCCCGTCCTCGACGGGACTGTTCTCCTTGCCGCAGACCTCGGAGAGGTACTCGCGCAGCGTCCCCGGCGGCACGAGCCGGAAGGGGTAGTGGTGCGTACGCGACCGGATGGTGCCGATGACCTTCTCGGGCTCGGTGGTCGCGAAGATGAACTTGAGGTGCTCCGGCGGCTCCTCGACCACCTTCAGCAGGGCGTTGAACCCCGCCGAGGTGACCATGTGCGCCTCGTCGATGATGTAGATCTTGTAACGACTGGAGGCGGGCCCGAAGAACGCCTTCTCCCGCAGATCACGGGCGTCGTCCACGCCACCGTGCGATGCGGCGTCGATCTCGATGACGTCGATCGACCCCGGCCCGTTGCGCGAGAGGTCCCGGCATGACTGGCACTCCCCGCACGGCGTGGGGGTGGGTCCCTGCTCGCAGTTCAGACAGCGGGCCAGGATGCGTGCGCTGGTCGTCTTGCCGCACCCGCGCGGACCGCTGAACAGGTACGCGTGATTGACCCGGTTGTTCCGCAGGGCCTGCTGCAGCGGGTCGGTGACATGCTCCTGCCCGATGACCTCGGCGAACGACTCGGGGCGATAGCGGCGGTACAGCGCAAGGGACGACACACATACGAGGTTATCCGGGCCGACTGACAACCGGCCCCGGACCGGCCGAAGCCCACCCCGGACACGCAAGGGCCCCCCACGCACCCGCCAGAGCCGACCTACCCTTGCTGCCTTCCGGCCCTGGGGGAGTTCAGTCAGATAGCGCCACGTGAGGGGCTGGAGCCCACCTTAGCCGATCCCCACCCCCACCGGTCCACCTCCCCGCCCTCCACGACCGCCCGGAAGGACCCCGGAACCCCTCCGGAGCGATCTCGAGGGGAACGGGTTCGCGAGCACTCCTCAACGTCTTGTATTGTTTGCGGCGGAGGATTCGCCTAGTGGCCTAGGGCGCACGCTTGGAAAGCGTGTTGGGGGCAACCCCTCACGAGTTCGAATCTCGTATCCTCCGCCAGCCCAGAGGGCCGGACCGTGAAAGCGGTCCGGCCCTCTGGCGTTCATCCGTTTCTTTCCCGTCCCGGTCGGATGCCCCACTGCGGGCTCCCGGCCCTCGACGCACTACTACTACGATCGCCGGTCATGGACTGGGCCGAGCGCACCGCGCAGCTGAGGCAGTGGACGAGGAACGGGACTCGGGCCCCGCACAAGCCGCTGCTCTTCCTGTACGCGCTCGGGCGGTTTCAGCAGGACGCCGACGGTGAGCTGCGGTACAGCGCGGTGGAGGAGGATCTGCGGCAGTTGCTCACCGAGTACGGGCCGGGCAGCCGGACGTCGCCCGCCTATCCCTTCCATCATCTGGTGAGCGACGGGGTGTGGGAGGTGCGTACCGAGCGCGGGCCGGGCAGCCCCGGGACCGGGGTCGGGGAGCTGCGGGCCACGGGTGCCGCAGGGCGACTGGCGCCGGAGCTGCGGGCGGCCCTGCGGCGGGAGCCGTCCCTGCTCGGCCGGATGGCGCGGGTGCTGCTCGAGCTGAACTTCCCGCCCTCCCTGCACGGCGAGCTCTGCGAGGCCGTCGGCCTGGAGCTGGAGGAGGCCGAGGCAGGACAGCTTCTGGCCGCGCGCAGGCAGCGGGACCGGCGGATGCGGGAGATGGTGCTGACCGCGTACGAGTACCAGTGCGCCTTCTGCGGGTACGACGGCATGATCGGCGCGGTCCCGGTCGGGCTCGAGGCCGCCCATGTGCGCTGGTGGGCGTTCGACGGACCGGACGACATCGACAACGGGCTGTGCCTGTGCTCGCTGCACCACAAACTCTTCGACAAGGGCGCCCTCGGCGTCGGCGAAGGCCACCGCATCCTGGTCTCGCAGAGCTTCGTCGGTCGCAGCGCCGTCGCCCGCGAGCACGTCCTCGCGCTCGCCGGCCGTCCGGTCATCGGCCCTCAGCCCGGCATCCGCCCCGTGGCCGCCGCCCATCGCGCGTGGCACACCGACCAGGTCTTCCACGGCTCCCCGCGCCCCACCGCCGTGACGTGATCGTCCGGCCGTGAGACCCGGGCCGGGCGCGGGGGCTGTTCTCGGACAAGCTCGTGCGACGGGCGGCGGGAGCGGTCGGGTCGGCGTACAACTCCGTGGAGGTGGGCAGGGCTCAAGGGGTCTCGTACGGGGCTGAGCGGGGCCGCGTACAGGGTGCACGGGGAAGGCGACGGGTGCTGTCGGGTGAAGCATGGCGCGAGTTGCGGGGGCAGGGAGCGGTCCGCACGTTCCGCGAACGCAGCGTGATGCTGAGACAGGGGTCCCCTGGGACCCATCTGCTCGCCCTCACCGACGGCCTCGCCAAGGTCGTGTGCCGGGAACCGGGCGGCGTCGTGACCTGGTTGGCCTTCCGGGGGCCGGGTGACCTGCTGGGCGAGGTGTCCGTCTTCCACGGCACCCGGCGTACGGCGGAGGTGGTCGCGCTCACCCCCTGCACGGCCGTCGTGCTGGAGGCGGAGCGGTTCCGGCGGTACATCGAGCAGCACGGACTGGTCATGGACCTGATGCGCCAGGCACTCTCCCGGATGCGGGAGTCCGACGCGCACCGCACCGAGTTGCTGACCCTGCCGCTGGTCGTCCGGCTGGCGCGGACTCTTCTGCGGCTGACCGAGCTCACTGCGCCCGGCGCCCGTCCGGCGCCCGTGCGGCTGACCGGTCTGAGTCAGGAGGAAATCGCCCAGGCGACCGGGGTGACCCGCAACGCGGTCATCACCGGGCTGCAAAGGCTGCGGGAGTCCGGCGCGGTGGAGACGGCCCGCAGGGTGATCGTCATCAAGGACATGGCCCTGCTGCACGACTGGGCGACGGCCACCCCTGGGGCCGCGTCCTCCTAGGGCGATACGTCTGAAACGGGTCCGGCAAGGGCCGCTCGGCGCCCTCGTCCCCCGTCGCTCCTGGATCGCCGAGCGCCGTCCGGGTGCGCCAGGGCTGTGATGTGGGACACCCCTCATGTGCCCTGCGCTGTGCAGTCGGCCGGGCGGAACCGGCGGAACCTCGAATCGGCCGGTAACCGGCCTCGTCACCGTCCCGCCGCCCGTGAGGAGATCACGCATGCCCACGCCCGTACCCGGCCCGTACACCGAGGCGCGCACGGCCACGTCCGTACCGGCTCCGTACAGCGAGAGCCGTTCGCTTCCGCCCTACCGCGCCCTGTTCGCCGTCGACGCGAAGGACTTCACCGGTCTGGCCGCCGTGCAGCACGGTCCGGTGAGCCGACTGATCCCCGAACTCGTCGACCAGGCGCTGGAGCGGGCCGGGCTCCACGCGCTGCGCGACTCCAAGCACTTTCCGGCCAACACCGGGGACGGTGTGGTGTTCGGTTTTGATCCGGCGTTGCTGCCTTTCGTCCTCTGGCCCTTCCTGGGCGTGCTGGACGACGTCCTCGGCACGTACAACAAGCAGAGCGTGGGTCCTCGCATCCGGCTGCGGGCCAGCGTCCACGTCGGGCCGCTGCCGGACGCCGACGGCAACGGCACCGCCCGCAACGACACCCACCGACTGCTGGACTCCCGCCCGGTCAAGGCCATCCTGGCCGCGGCGAGCGAGCAGGTCACCCACCTGGCGGCGGTCGTCTCGCAGCGCGTCTACGAGGACGTCGTGCTCGGCGGGTACACCGGACTGCATCCCGACCGCTGCGTGGAGGTCCCGGCAACCGTGGACGGGAAGGACTTCGCGCAGCGGGCGTGGCTGTACGTCCCGTCGCCGTCCGGGAACCTCGTGCAGGCCGGGGTACGGCCGCGCGAGGAATCCGCCCCGTCGGCCGGTGCGCCGGACGGGCAGGAGCAGGAGCAGGAGCAGGACCGGGAACGGGCGAGCCGGTCCGGTACGCAGTACAGCGGGAACACGCAGCACGTGCGCGAGGGCGCCGCCGTGATGGGTAACGTCGAAGGGGGCATCACGTACACCGGTGGTTCCACCGCGTACCACGGCACCAACCAGCACTGGGGCGGCGGCGACAACGTGGCCGGTGACAAGCGGATCGGTGACACCGGGGGCTCGCGGTGAGTGCCGAGCCGGGCACCGCTCCCGGCCCGGACGACGAGAATCCCGAAGGCGGCCCCGGCGCCGGGAGCTCCTACCGCGGCAACCAGCAGCACCTGGGCCAGGGCGTGGCGGTCATGGGCACGATGGCGGGCGACACCAACGTGTTCATCGGCATCCCGTCCGACGAGGACGTCAGCGAACGCATCATCAGGCCCCGTCTGCGGGAAGGGCCCTACCCCGCGGAGGACGTCGAGGCCCGCCTGCGCGGATTCGTCGAGCCACCGACCCACCCGCAGTGCCGGAAGGTGCTGGACGGCCACCTCCTGGTATTGCGGGGCGAGGGCGGCTCGGGGGCGGGCACGGCCGCGTTCGCGCTGCTGGCGGAGCGGCACGGAACCGACGGCATCGTCGGTCTGGACTCGCCCGACGACCTGTCGCGGTGGCATCCCAAGGAGCAGCGCGGCTATCTGCTCCAGGGGCTCTCCCCGAGAGCCGCCGCCTCGCTCGGCGAGGTCGCGCTCACCGAGCTGGCCGCGCGGCTGCGGCGTTCGGGCGCCCACCTGGTCGTCACCGTGCGCAGGGAGACACCGCTGCCCGGCGACACACTGCCCCGGCAGGTCGCGCACCACCCGCCGCCACCGGCCGAGGTGGCTGCGAAGTGGCTGAGCACCATGGTCGAGGCGGGTGAACTCACCGCCGGACAGGAGGCCGAGGCATTGCAGTACCTCGCCGCACCGGACTTCACCGGCTACCTGGCCGCCCACCCGCTGCCCGGGGACGGCGTCGCGGTGGCGGAGGGGCTGCGTGACCTCGTCGTGGCGGGGGACGGGGCGGAGAAGTCCGCCGCGTCCGTACTCGACGAGCTGCGGACCGGCAGCCCCGCCGCGGCCCGCGCGGCGCTCGTGGAAGCTCGCGACCGGGCCGACCGGATCTCGCTGATGGCGGCGATCTCGCTGATGCCCGAACAGGACCGTACGGTCGTCGAACGGTTCGGCGCCGTCCTGCGCACCCACCTCGACGGCCGTAGCAACGGCCCGGCACCGGTCATGGCAGGAGGGGCGGAGAACAGCGGTGCCCGCGGGCCGTCCGGGGAGCCGTCGGCCCGGCACGACGTGCTCGGCCCTGCCTTCGAGGACCGGCTGACGGCCGTCGGCGCGCGCCTGTTGCCGCCCCGCTACGGAGCGGCGCAGCGTTATCCAGTCCAGCCGGTCGCCTTCTTCGGCCGGCACCGGTCGGACTCCCTGCTCCGGTCCCTGTGGCTGGACTACGAGGGCATGGCGGAGCTGCTGTGGAAGAGCCTGGACGAGGTTCCCCACCACACCGGCATCGAACTGGCGGCGGGCGAGGCGATCGGGAAGGTACTGGCCCACGCGACCGGTCCGGACACACTGCGCCAACTGCTGCTCTTCGCCTCGTCGGACAAGCGCTGGCGCCGCCGTCTGGTGGCCTACGCGCTCGGGGAGATGGTCCAGCACCCCGCCCTCACCGGGGCGGTGCGGGAGCAGTTGTGGGACTGGGCTCGGGCCGCCTCCGTCCCCCTCCGCTGCACCGTGGCCGAGACCTGCGCGGGCAGCTACGGCCTGGCCCGTCCCGCCACCGCCCTGAGGCTCCTGGACGCCGTGCTCGGCAGGCCGGACGAGAAGCTGGAGGGTCCATTGCGCACCGCGGTGTCCTTCGCGCTCAGCGCCCTGCTCTCCGAGGATGCCAACCACGCCGCCGTCCTCGACCTCCTGCGGGGGTGGCAGGCGGCGGACCGGGGAACCCCGCGCCACGACCTGGCCGTTCGCGCCGTCGACTCGATGAGCCTGACGGCCTTTCCGCCGCACGGCGCCCCGAGTGTGCGGCGTGTGCGTCTCGCCGATCTGCTCGTGGCCCACCCCGAGCGGGCCCGGGGTCTCGTGGTCGCGGCCCTGGACGACCCCGACACCCACGAGGCCGTGACAACGGGCCTGTCCCTGATCGAGAACGACCCGGACCTGCGGCGGCGGACCGCCTTCCCGCATCTCCTCGCCGCGCTCGCCGCGACGGCCCGGGAACACCGCGGCGTCCTGCGTTTCGTCCTGCGCCGCCACCGTGACCGCGCGGCCTCCTCGACAGAAAGGCCCGCCTCATGACCGGCCCGCTCATCTCGCCCCTGGAATCCTCCCCGTCCTGGCAGTTGTTCCGTCTCTCCTGGCTCGGCGCCCCGGCGGACCGTGCCCTGGTGTTCCTCGCGGACGACGGGAATGACGGGATGGTGCCGTCCGGGGACGGCGACTACTGGGGCTATCCACAGCCCACGCGGCGCAGGCTCCGGGAGGACGCCTACTTCGACATCGTGTGGGTCTCGCTCGCGGAGCGGCGGATCTCGGTCGACGTCCCGCGCCGGCCGCCGAAACCGCCGGCCCGTTACGGGGTCGTCTGGAAGGTCAGCAACCCCGTCGTCGCGGCGCGGAAGCAGCTTACCGAGGAGCAGGCCCGGGACCTGGTCGTCGGCCACATCCACGAGAACGCCGCGTTGCCCGGCACCCCCGACCCGTTGCGGAATCCGCCGCCCTACTTCGGTACGACCGAGGTGGAACCTCCCGGCCAATCGCGGGTGATCGACGGGACCGGCCTCACGTACTGGTTCCTGGACCCGCCGGCCGCGCTCCGGCCCACTCCCGGCACGGGCACGGAACCGACGCTTCCATCAGGGTTCGGGGAAGCCCACCGCGAGGCCTACCGCTTCTACCGGGAGGTCGTCGTGGGCGGCCCCGTCGGACTTGCGGCCCTCTGGCTCCTGCACCATCCGGAGCAGGCGAGGGAAGTGCTCGACTGGACGGTGACCCACCGCGACCTCCTCTCCGAACGGGACGGCTGGGAACGGACCCTCGCGGCTACGCTCCAGTCGCTGACGCCGGAGGACCGGGGCTTCGTCGGCGTGAACCTGGCGCGCGTCCTGAGCGACGTGGGCATCTCGCAGGGCGACGAGATCCTGCGTCGAATCGGCCGCACCGACACGGCGGAGGACTGAAGACCATCGAGTGTTCCAAGCACTCCGGGCACTCCAAGTGCTCCACGTATTCGGCCGCTCCGGCTTTCGGGGCGGCCGAATCGCGTTGTGCCTCCGGTTCGGCCGGGTGGTCGGGTTGTGGAGGGTGGTGGGGTGTGCCGGGACGGTGGGGGGTGTGATCACCGTCACTGTGGGTTCTTCGGGTTCCGTGTCGTCCGGATGCGGGGGGCCGGGCGTATGTCGGGTGAGAACGAGGAGATCCAGGAGTTGTTTGTTGACCGTCGAGGAGTTCGAAGAGTTCTACGCGCAGACGGCTGCCCGGCTGACGGGGCAGTTGTTTGTGATGCTCGGCGACCAGCACGAGGCGCAGGACGTGGTGCAGGAAGCTTTCGTCAAGGGCTGGAGCCGGCGGCGGCAGCTCGATCGTGACGGGCAGCCGGAGGCGTGGATCCGCACGGTCGCGTGGCGGCTGGCGGTGAGTCGGTGGCGCGGGCGGCGGCGGGCGGCGGATGCCTGGCGGCGCAGTGGTGTGCCGCTGCACGCGGAGGCTCCCGGTACGGAGTCGGTGGCTCTGGTGGAGGCGTTGCGGGGGTTGCCGCCCAAGCAGCGCCGCACGCTGGCCCTGTACTACGTCTGCGATCTGACCGTCGAGCAGATCGCCGCCGAGACCGGTCTGTCGGCCAGCACCGTCAAGACGCATCTGGCCCGTGGCCGGGCCACGCTCTCGCACCGTCTGCAGGATCCGTGCACCGAGGAGGGGCCCTGTGCCTGAATCCCACGACCCGCTGAGGTCCCTGTTCAAGAAGGCCGCGGCCACCGGGCAGGCCCGTGCCCGTTCCGCTCCGCCGTCGTACATCACCGAGCGCGGCGCACGCGTTCACCGGCGTCGGATGGTGGCGCTGGCCGTCGGGGCCTGTCTGGTCTTCTCCGGTGCGGGCGCGGCCGTGGCCTCGCTGCTGCCCGACAGTCCGGGTACCACCGTGCCGGCCACCACCCCGTCGCCCGTTCCCTCGCCCTCCCCCTCGGTGCCCTCGCCCTCGACCTCCTCGCCCCCCTCGCCGCAGACCACTCTGCCGCCGTCGCACACGCCCTCCTCCGACGAGAGCCCGTCGAACGCGCCGACCCCGCCGGACGGGACTTCGTCGGGACCACCGGCCTCTCCCACCCGGAGCGTCACTCTGCCGCCTTCCTGAACCCCGAGCCCCGAGCCCCGAGTTCTCAGCTCTGATCCCGAGCCGTGCCGAGCGGCCCGTCCGGCCCGTCCGGGCCGTCCGGGCTGTTCGGCGTGCGCGAAAACGACCCAGGAGATGTGCAGTGAGCCTTTTGAGCCCGCAACGGCAGCGCGAGCGCCCGATGTCCTCGGGCACGGGGGCAGGGGCCGGGCGCGCGCCCTCCGTCCGGTTGCCGCCGCGGCTGCGGCTACGGCTGCGGTTGCTGTCGCTGCGGTTCGGGCCCGGCGACCGCGAGGTGCTGTGGCTGTACCTGCTGACCCGGGTGGGCATCTGGACCACCGCGTACTGCACCCGGTGGCTGTTCCCCGACGACGGGAAGACCCGGCACGCCGGTTCGTTCTTCTCCTCGTGGCAGCAGTGGGACTGGTGGCACTACCTGCACATAGCCCAGTCCGGCTACTTCCCGGACGGGGCCGGGCCCTGGACGGCCGACTGGGACAACAGGGAGGCGTTCTTCCCCGGCTTCCCGTTCCTGCTGCGGGCCGTCCACACCGTCGTCCCGAGCTGGCCGGCCGCCGGGGCGCTGATCTCGTTCGTCGCCGGGGGCGCCGCCGTACTGGCCCTGGCCCGGATCGCCCGGCTGTACCTGCCGCAGGAGCAGGAGCACAAGCAGGAGGGGGCGGGGGCGCGCGCGGCGCTGTTCTTCCTGCTGTCCCCGTGCGCGGTCTTCCTCGCCGCCGGTTACACCGAGGCGCTCTTCCTCGCCTTCGCCCTGCCCGCGTGGCTGGCCGCCCAGCGCCTCGACTGGCCGCCGGCGGCCGTCCTCACGTGTCTGGCCACCACGGTCCGGGTCAGCGGGCTCTTCCTCGCCGGGGCCCTCGCGGTCCACTTCCTGGTGACCGCCCGCACCCCCGCCCACTGGCGCCGCCTGCCCTGGCTGGCGCTGCCCGCCCTGCCGCCCCTGCTCCACAGCTGGTACCTACAGGTGCACACCGGCGACTGGATGGCCTGGAAGCACGCCGAGGAACGCGGCTGGTACCGCGACTTCCACGCCCCCTGGGAGGCGTGGAAGAACACCTGGCACGCCGCCTTCGGGCACTCCCAGAGCACCGGGTACGCCCTGATGAGCCAGGCCGAACTCCTCACCATGGTCGTCGGCCTGGTGCTGTGCGGCCTGCTGCTCCGGCGGCGGCGCTGGGCGGAGGCGGCGTACATCGCGCTCAGCCTGTGGGCGCTGGGCACGTCGTACTGGTACACCTCCATGCCCCGCGCGACCCTGCTGTGGTGGCCCCTGTGGGCCGGGCTCGCGGCCTGGAGCCTGCGCAGGCCGCGTGTGACGGTCGCCTATCTCGCGGTCGTGGCGCCCCTGATGGCGGTCGTCGCCGTCACCTTCCTCTCCGGACGGTGGGCCGGCTGACCCGCGAGCCCTCGTACGGCAGCCGGCCCGGTTCCTGGTCCGTTTCCGGTCGGCTTCTCGTTTCCGGTCGGCTTCTCGTTTCCGGTCTGCCTCCCCTCCCCGGCCTGCCTCCCGTCTCCAAGCGTCAGTCGTGCTGCTTCCAGAACCGGTCGTGGTGGTCCCGTGCGAAGTCCGCGCGGCCCCAGGTGGTGGAGGACAGCGTCTGCACGTGGCCGTCCGGGCCCCGGAAGGCGGGCCAGTCCGTACGGCCCGAGGCCGCGAAGCCCACCCAGGTGCGGATCATCCGGTCGCGGAACCCGGCCTGGTCCTCCTTCACGTCCTGGAACAGCTCCAGGTCGAAGAGGTAGGCCAGCTCGGACATGTGCTGGGCCCGCGGCTCGAAGCTCGGTGCCGGGTAGCCCCTGAACCAAGGGGTGTCGCGCTCGCCGAACTCGTACATCCGGGTCGGCGTCCACCGCGACAGCAGCCGGGCGGTGTCCAGCGTCGGCACCGACCACGACGCGTCGGTCAGGGCCGTGGCGAGGGCCTCGCCCGCCGAGGGGAAGCGGGAGAGCGGGTAGCGCCCGAGCACGTCGTCGGCCCGGTCGCCGAACGCCTGCCGGACGGCGGGTTCGTACTCCTCCGGCTTCATGGGTGCGCCGCCCGGTGCCAGTTCCCGGCCGAGGACGCTGCCGCGTTCCTCGTCGTGGTTGACGCCGACGAGCACGGGCACCCGGTTGAACCGGCCGGTGCGCAGCGCCTCCCCGGGGGACAGCGGCATCAGTTCCGTACCGGCCACCGGACGGGGCTCGTTGAACGGGCCGTACGCCTTCAGCAGATCGGCCACGGATGCCCGGCGCAGGCAGGCCGCCGTGTCCTTCTCGCAGCCGAGCGCCGTGACGACCCGTCGGGCGTCGGCCTCCGCCTCGGCCCGGGTCCGTGTGCCGCCGGTGGCGCACGGTGCGCTCTGCACGACGGCCCGGTCGAAGAGTCCGGCCGAACGGGGCGAGGCGAGGTGGTCGCACACGCTGTAGCCGCCGCCGGACTCCCCCATGATCGTGACGTTGCGCGCGTCACCGCCGAAGGCGGCGGCGTTGGCGCGGACCCAGCGCAGCGCCGCCTGCTGGTCCTCCAGGCCGAGGCCGTCGGCCCCCTCGACGGTGGCGCCGCTCAGGAAGCCCATCACCCCCAGCCGGTAGTTCACCGAGACGACGACCGCTCCCCGGGCGGCCGGCCGCTCGGGCCCGTACATGTCTCCGCTGCCGTACATCAGGCTGCCGCCGTGGATCCAGACGATCACCGGCAGTCCGCCGTCGGTGCGGGCGGGCGCGGTGACGTTCAGGTGGAGGCAGTCCTCGTTCTCACTGGGCGTCCCGACCGGGAGCCCCACCGGCTGTGCGCACGGTGCGCCGGGGGAGGTCGCGTCGCGCACCCCGGTCCAGGGCGCGGCCGGCCGGGGCGGGGCCCAGCGCAGCCCGCCGACCGGCGGTGCCGCGTAGGGGATGCCCCGGAAACTGCGCAGGCCCTTGCCCGCGGTGCCGCGCACCTTGCCCGCCGTCGTACCGACGACGGTGCCGATGTCACGCGTCTTCGAGGCGCCGGCCGGGGCTGCCGTACGGGTCGCCGGGGTTGCCGCCCCGGCCCCCGGGACGTCGAACACGGCCGCCGCGGCTTCGGGCACGGCCAAACCGCATGCCAGTCCCCCGAGCGCCAGCGCGGTGACGAACCACTTGGAAACGCTCCTGGTGTGTCTCATGGGCAGCACGCTAAACAGATTTGGGCGATCGCGCAATGCGCTCGCCTGAATCGAATGAGCAAGGCGGTCGAGTGAGGCAAACGCCTGATGCGTTCGTTCGAGCCGGTGGTACGCTGCCGCGCATGGGGAACCGTGAAGCCCTGCTCGTCGGCGCCAAGGAGTGCCTGCGGGAAAAGGGGTACGACCGCACCACCGTCCGCGACATCGCCACCGCGGCGGGCGTGAGCATGGCCGCCATCGGCTACCACTACGGCTCCAGGGAAGTGCTGCTCAACCAGGCCCTGTTCGAGATCCTCGACGAGTGGGGCGACTCCATGGGGCGGGCGCTCGTCCCGGACGCCGACGGGTCCGCGAAGCGTCACTTCGAGCAGATGTGGGAGGGCCTCGTCGCGGACTTCACCGCCCACCCCGATCTGTGGCTGGCCTCGGTGGAGCTGTTCATGCAGGCCCAGCGCAGGCCCGAGCTGCGCGCCCCGCTCGCCGAGGGCATCGCGGAGGGCCGCCGCGGCATGGCGGCGATCCTGCGGAGCGTGCCCGAGGACGAGGTGCCGGAGGCTTCCGTGCGGACCATCGGCAGCGTCCAGGTCGCGCTGATGTCGGGCGTGATGATCCAGTACTTCAGCGACCCGGAGTCCGCGCCCTCCGCCGCCGAGGTGCTCCAGGGGCTGCGCGACCTGGCCGACCTCGCGCGCTGAGGCGGCGGTCGCCCGCCGAGGCCCCGGCTGCTGTCGGGGCCGCCCGCCGCCGTCCGTCCGGGCGTGATCGGGTGATGACCCCACTGGTCCGCCCGTGGTCGCGCTTCCGGTACCTCACCTCGCAGTCTGGGGCGGGGGTACTACGGGAAGGGACGGCCCCTTGATGAGGCTTGTCGTCGATCTCAACCGGTGTCAGGGGTACGCGCAGTGCGCCTTCCTGGCACCCGACGTCTTCGTCATGCACGGCGAAGAGGCGCTGCTGTACAACCCGCACGCCGACGGGACGCAGCGGGAGCAGGTGATGCGCGCCGTCACCGCGTGCCCCGTGCAGGCGATCCTGGTGGACGACCCGGACGCCCCGGACGGGACGGGCAGTACGGGCAGGGCCGACGGCACGGGCACGGCGGTCCCGGCGGACGAGAGGTTGTCCGGTGTCCGGTGACGATGCCCTGGAACGGCTGCGGCGCGAGGGACGGATCGTGATCGTCGGGGCCTCCCTCGCCGGGCTCCGGGCCGCGGAGACCCTGCGGAAGGAGGGCTTCACCGGTTCGCTCACGCTGATCGGCGACGAGCCCCACGAACCGTACGACCGCCCGCCGCTCTCCAAGCAGGTCCTGCTGGGCCACGCGAGCGCCGACCGCACCGTGCTGCCCCGGCGCGCGGAGCTCGACGCGCACTGGCGGCTCGGTGTGGCCGCCACCGGGCTGGACATGGCGGCCAGGAGGGTCCGGCTGGCCGACGGCGACGAGGTGGAGTACGACCGGCTGCTGATCGCCACCGGCGTCCACGCCCGGCCGTGGCCGCACGAGACCGAGGCCGCGCTGGACGGGGTCTTCGTGCTGCGCACCCGTGACGACGCGGCCCGGCTGCAGCGGCGGCTGGCGGCCTCGCCCCGCCGGGTGCTGGTCGTCGGCGCGGGCTTCACCGGCTCCGAGATCGCGTCCGCCTGCCGCGAGCGCGGCCTCGCGGTGACCGTCGCCGAACGCGGGGCGGCCCCTCTCGTGGGCGCCCTCGGCGGTGTGGTCGGCCGGGTGGCCGCGGAGCTCCAGCGCGAGCACGGCGTGGACCTGCGCTGCGGAATCATGGTCACCGCGCTGGAGGGCGACTCGGCGGGACGTCTGCGGCGCGCCCATCTGTCGGACGGCACCACCCTCGACACGGACGTCGCCGTCGTCTCGCTCGGCGCGTCGCGGAACACCGAGTGGCTGGCCGGTTCCGGACTCGGTGCCGGGCCCCGCGGGATCGCCTGCGACGCCGGCTGCCGGGCCTTCGACGTCCGCGGCATCGTGACCGACGACGTCTTCGTCGCCGGGGACGTCGCCCGGTCCCCGCACGCGCTCTTCGGGTACCAGTTCCTGTCCCTCGAACACTGGGGCAACGCCGTCGCGCAGGCCGAGACGGCGGCGCACAACATGATCAGCAGCAGCTCGGAGCGCCGCCCGCACCTGTGGGTCCCGGCCTTCTGGTCCGCCCAGTTCGGGGTCAACATCAAGTCGGTCGGCGTCCCGTCCCTGGGCGAGGAGCTAGTCGTCGCCCAGGGGTCGCTGGCGGAGCGCCGCTTCGTCTGCGCGTACGGGTACCAGGGGCGGGTCATCGCCGCCGTCTCCTTCGACGGGACGAAGTGGCTGGAGTTCTACCAGCGGCAGATCGAGTCGGCCGCGGTGTTCCCGCCGGAGCACTCCATGGTGGACCGCCGCACCGAGGGCCTGCGGCCGGTCCCGGCCGAATTCCCGGATCCTTCCCTGCCCACGCACGGGCCGACCGTCACCCTCAGCGGCTACTCACCGACCGAGCAGCGGATCACGTTCACCCCCGCACGGGCCTGACCCCGGCCCGCGTCCCCCTCCCCTCCGTACGGGCCCGACCCCGCCCCCACGCCCGCAAGGACCGACCACCATGACGCAAGACACGCTCCTGCGGCGGATCCTCGACCCCTCCGCCCGCGCCGACCCCTATCCGCTGTACGCCGAACTCCGCAGGACCCCGGTGCTCCAGGACGGCGACGACCTGTTCGTCGTCAGCACGTACTGGGAGATCAAGGGCCTGCTGCACGATCCGCGGATCAGCTCCGACGAACGCAACCTCTCCCCCGGCGCCGCGGGCACCCTGCTCCAGGAGGAGGAGGAGGAGGAGGCCTCGCCGCTGCCGCCCGCCTTCCTGCGGCTGGATCCTCCCGAGCACGACCGGCTGCGCCGCATGACGATGCGTCCGTTCGGGCCGCCGGAAACGCCCCGGCGCGTACACCACATGCGCGGCGAACTGTCCCGCATCGTCTCCGACCTGATCGACGGCTTCGGGGACCGGAAGCAGGTGGACCTCGTCGACGACTTCTCGTATCCCTTCCCCGTGACCGTGATCTGCCGGCTGCTGGGCATTCCGCGCGAGGACGAGGCCCGGTTCCACTCCTGGGCCGACACCATCGCCGCCGGTCTCGACCCCGACCCCGGTCAGGACCCCGGCGAGAGCCGCCGCGCCACCCGGCAGGCCCGCACCGACCTGGGCATGTACCTGGCCGAACTCATCGACGAACGCAGCGGGGCGCCCGGCGACGACATGCTCTCCGCCCTGGTCACCCAGCACGGCGCCGACGGGCGGATGTCCCGGACGGAGGTGCTCAGCACCGCCGCCCTGCTGCTGATCGCCGGTCACGAGACCACGGTCAACCTCATCACCAACGGGATGCTCACCCTGCTGCGCAACCCCGACGTCCTCGAACGGCTGCGCGCCGATCCCCGGCTGGCCGCCCCGCTCGTGGAGGAACTCCTGCGCTTCGAACCGCCCGTGCAGTTGCTCCCGCAGCGCACCACCCTCGCGGACATCGACATCGGCGGCACCACCATCCCCAGGGGCGCCTCCGTCTGGCTCGTCCTGGCCTCCGGCAACCGGGACCCGAAACGGTTCACCGACCCCGACCGCTTCGTCCCCGAGCGCCCGGACAACCAGCACCTCGGCTTCGGCAGCGGCATCCACAACTGCTTCGGCGCGCCCCTCGCCCGGCTGGAGGCACAGCTCGCCCTGACCGAGCTGGCCCGCAGGCTCGACAGCCCCCGGCTGGTGGCGGACCCGCCCCCGTACCGCCGGAACGCCGTGCTGCGCGGGCCCCGGCACCTGGAGGTCGCCTTCGACGGGCTCCGCGCCTGAGAACGAGAACCGGGGCCGACCTCTGTCCCGTGGCCGGAGCGGACCCCTGTCCCGTGGCCGGAGCGGACCCCTGTCCCGTGGCCGGTCCGGGCGTCTGGCCCGTGGTCGATCCGGACGTCTGTCGCGTGCCGGGACGGGTGTCTGTTCCGGTGCCGGGGGGCGTCTGTCGCGTGCCGGGGCGGGCGGCGATGATGGGCCGATGGCCGCCGAACCGGACCGGCAACCGGCCGGGCCCTCGCTGGAACAGCTCCTCGCACTGATCTCCCCCGGAACGCTCGATGTCGTCGTGGCACCGCGCGGCACCGGCGTTCCCGTGTCCGACGTGGCGCTCCACGACCCGGAGGAGGAGCGGGAGGACGACGACGCCCGGACCGCGCCCGGGACGATCCTGCTCGCGGTCGGGGTGGAGGTCGCCGCGCCCGGAGCGATGGACGTGCTGCGCGGCGCCGAACGGGCCGGGGCCGCCGCCGTGGTGATGCGGCGGGGCGGTCGCGGGCCCCGGGCGGCGCTCGTGGAGGCGGCCGGTCTGGGGCGTACGGCGCTGCTGACCCGGCGGCCGGGGCGGGACTGGACCGACGTGCTCGGGCAGCTGCGGACGGCCCTGGCGCACAGTGCCCCGGCCTGGTCCGGCGGGGCCGCCGGTACGGGCGGGGCGGACGGTCCGGACGGGCTGCGGCTCGGTGATCTGTCCGGGCTGGCCAACACGGTGGCCGAGCTGGTCGGCGGCGCGATCACGATCGAGGACCCGCAGTCGCGGGTGCTGGCGTACTCGCGGATGGACCACGAACCCGATCCGATGCGCCGACTGACCATCCTGGGCCAGGAGGTCCCCCGCTGGCGGGTCGCCGAACTCCGGGAGAGCGGCTTCTTCCGGGAGCTCTGGAACACCGACGGCGTGGTGCGGCGCCCCGCCGACGAACGGTACGCGGAACGGCTGGCCGTCGCGGTCCGCCACGGGTCCGAGGTGCTCGGCTCCATCTGGGCCGCCGCCGACGGCCGGCCGCTCGCCGCGGACGCGGAGGCGGCGCTGCGCACCGCGGCGCGGGCCGCCGTGTCCCACCTGTCCCACCACCGCACGTGGGGGCGGGCCGCGGCCAGGGCCCGGGAGGAGGCGGTGCACGCGCTGCTGAGGGGGAGCACCCGGGCCGCGTACGACATCGGGGTCGAGCCGGGGCGGCCGTACGCGGTGCTGGTCGCGGAGGTGTACGAGGGCCGGGCCTCGTCAGGCGCCGGGGCCGATGTGGACGCCGATACGGGTACGGAGGCGGGCGCTGATGCGGGAGTTGCCTCGGGGGCTGCCGGGGAGCGGGTGCTGGATGTGCTCGCGTTGCGGGCCGCGGCGTACCGGCCGGGGTGCGTGACCGCGCGGTCCGGGCGGCGGCTGTACGTCCTGGTCCCGGCCGGGGACGGGGAGGCCGACCCGGCGCGCGCCCTGCTGGCGACGGCCCGTTCGGTGCCCCGCAGCGTGGTCCTCGCCGGGGTCGGGCCGGTGGCCGCGGAGCTTTCGGGGCTGCCCGCGTCGCGCGACGCGGCGGAGCTGGTGGTGCGGGTGCTGCGGGAGCGGGCGGCGGCGCGACCGGCGGCCGAGGTGGTGTCGGAGGCGGCGGCGTACCCGGAGGTGGGGGCCGACGCCGCGGTGTTGCGGCTGCTCGACCGGGTGGAGCCCTCGTGGGAATCGCTGACCGGGCCCGTGCACGCGATGCTGGAGCACGACCGGGCGCACGGTTCGCGGTACGGCGAGTCGGTCGCCGCCCACCTCGAAGCGTTCGGCGACACCGTCGTGGCCGCGCGGCGCCTCAGTGTGCACCCCAACACCCTGCGGTACCGGCTGCGCCGGGCCCGGGAGCTGTTCGGCGTGGACCTGGCCGACCCCGCCGTACGACTCCTGGCGGACATCGGACTGCGGCTCGCCCGGCGCGGCGGTCACTGACCATTCCGCCGGCGCCGATCGTTGCACTGGCAGTGATCGTTCCGTTGGCGCTGATCGTTCCGTTGTGGGGGTGGACAGGGCGCCGGATCGGGTGTGGTCGTGTCCGACGAAGACAGGCCGGGCCCCGCACCCCGAAGCTGTGCTGGACGGCCCGCCCCGTCCGGCGGGCGCGGTGCACCACCGACCTACGGAGTGTGGTTCAGGTGACTTCCGGTTCGGCTCATCGGCGCGGTGACGCCCGTGACGCGGCGCTGGCACGTGCGGTCCGGGACGGCCTCCTCGGCCCCCGGTCGCCCCTGGTCGGCCTCCTCGACGTCGACGGCGTGCTGGGCGCGGTGGACGCGCTGAACGAGGCGTTCGCGGGACCGGCCACCGTGCAGCACACCTTCGCGGCCAAGGCGTGCGGCCTCGTGCCGGTGCTGCGGCTGCTCGCGGATGCCGGGATGGGCTGCGAGGTGGCCTCGCCCGGCGAGCTGGAACAGGCGCTGGCGGCCGGTTTCCCCTACGACCGAATCGTCTTCGACAGCCCGGCGAAGACGGTCGAGGAGCTGGAGTTCGCCCTCGCGCACGGCATCACGATCAACCTCGACAACTTCCAGGAACTGGCCCGGGTGGACCGCCTGCTCGCCGGGAAGGAGCCCGCGGGGCCGATCGGGCTGCGGGTCAACCCCCAGGTGGGGGCGGGTGCCATCGGTGCGATGAGCACCGCTACGGCAACCTCCAAGTTCGGCGTCGCACTGCGCGACCCGGGGGCCGTCGAGGCGGTGACGGAAGCCTTCGCGGCCCGGCCCTGGCTCAATCGGCTGCACGCGCACGTCGGTTCCCAGGGCTGCCCGCTGCCGCTCATCGCCCAGGGCGTCCGTGCCGCCCACGACCTGGCCGAGCGGATCAACGAACGGCTCGGCCGCGACCGGATCACCGGGATCGACATCGGCGGCGGTCTGCCCGTCAACTTCGACGACGAGGACGACCGCCCCACGTACGCGGACTACGTCGCCGAACTGCGCGCCGCGGCCCCCGGTCTCCTCGACGGCCGCTACACCCTCGTCACCGAGTTCGGGCGGTCGCTGCTCGCCAAGAGCGGAACCGTCGCGACCCTGGTCGAGTACACGAAATCCGCGGGCGGCCGGCAGATCGCGGTCACGCACGCGGGCGCCCAGGTCGCCACCCGTACCGTGTTCATGCCCGGCTCCTGGCCGCTGCGCGTCGGGGTCTTCGACGCCGAGGGCCGCCCCAAGCAGGGTCCGACCCAAGTCGTCGACATCGCTGGCCCGTGCTGCTTCGCCGGCGACCTCACCGCGACCGCGCGCGAACTGCCCGTCGTCGAACCCGGTGACGTGGTGGCGCTGTACGACACCGGGGCGTACTACTTCTCCTCGCACTTCTCGTACAACTCGCTGCCCCGGCCCGCCGTGTACGGCTACCGCACCGACGCCGACGGACAGGTCCGCTTCGCGCTGGTGCGCGAGGCGCAGAGCGTGCGCGAGGTGGTCGAGGAGAGCGGCCTGGCACAGGCGGACTCCCTGGTGGCCCTGCGCACCACGTGATGCGCACCGGGTGAGCCGCCGACCGCGTGCACAGCCGATCGTGCGAACCGTGGACCGTGCGAGCAGCCGACCGTGCGAACCGTGGACCGTGTGAGCCGCCGGCCGCACCGCTCAGGGTCTGCGGCCGAAGAACTCGACCTCGGCGAGGGCGAGTCGGCGGTCCCGGCCCGCCCCGTACGTGGCCTCGGTGGTGAGCCGGGCCCGGACGACCTCCGAACCGCGCAGGTCGAAGGTCTGCTGGCCCGGCTGGTCCTTGAGCCTCAGCTTCCGGTCCACCGACGTCCCGTCGGCGGAGGTGAGCCGGACGGTGATCCTGGCCGGGCGGGCCTGGTCCAGGAACTCGTCCTTCCTGGCCGAGGCGCCGGAGAAGAGGACCACTTTCAGCACCCGTACCGGCTGCTCGAAGTCGCACTCCAGGTACTGGCCCACCCCCGTGTCGGGCCCCGCCTCCGCGGGCGCCCAGTAACGGTTGTTGAAGCCGTCGAACGCCGCGCCCGCCGAATGGCCCGGGGCCCTGCTGGAGGCCCGGAACCGGGTGGGCGGCACCGCCTCCGGCGTCCCGGTCTCGTCCTTGGCGAAGCCGAGCCACCCGGACAGGTGCGGCAGGGCGAACCACACCCCGCAGGCCAGCACGATCAGCACGATCGGCAGCGCCAGCCCGGGACGGCGCCACAGCCTGCGCCGCGGCCGGGTACCGGCAACGGGTGCCCGGCGCGGTCGCCGCCGGAAGATCCGGCGCCACCAGGGAGGCCGGACGTCGGGCGGCGGCCCCGGGTCCAGGAGCAGCGCGCAGCGCACGCACAGGGTGCGGTCCGGGGCGTTCTCCGTACGGCAGTTGGGGCAGCGGACGGGTGCGGCGGGCGGCGGTCCCGGCGGCGTGTTCACAGGGGCGGGCGGTACGTCGGGCAGCGCCTCGGGCCCCGGTACCGGCTCGTCGGCCCCGTCCCCGGGCCGACGCGGAGCGGCGGCGGGCGCGACGACAGGAGGGTGGGGCGAGGGAGACGGTTGGGGCGACGGGGACGGCCGGGGCCCGGGAGCAGAAGGTGTGGGAGGTGCAGGTGTTGTGGGAGCGGGAGAAGGCGTGGGAGGTGCGGAAGGCACGGGAGGTACCGGTGCCGCCTGCGGCCCCGGAACAGGCCCCCGAGCAGACCCCGGCCCTGTCCCCGGCCCCCGGACCGACGAGGGCGGCACGACCGACTGGGGCGCCGCCGTCCCGCCCTGCGGCTCCTCCCACTCCAGGTACGCCTGGCACGACGTGCAGAACTGCGTCCCCGGCGTGTTGTTCTGCCCGCACGTCTCGCAGATCACAGGACCTCCAGGTCGAAGCCCACGTGCGCCGGTATCTCCGTACGGATCAGCTCCTCCAGCCGCACCCGGTCCACCTGGTACGGCTGTGCGGCCCGGACCCGGACCGTCACCCACGGCCGCGGGCCGCCCGGGAAGCGGGTGTGCGGCGTCGACGACCACGCCGTACCGCCGCTCTCCACGATGTCCGGCTCGATCCCGGTCTCCAGGAACACCGCCTCCGCGAGCCCCCGCCGGGTGCCGCGCCTGCTGTGCCGTTCCACCGCGCCGCGCACCGCGGCCCGCCGCTGCTCGACCGGGTGGTCCGCGCGGGTGTCGACGGCCACCCACTCGGCCAGCCAGGCGAGGAAGTCCTCGGGCGCGCTGCGGGGGTCGAGGTGGGCGGGCAGATTGTCGATGGAGAGCAGGACCGGGGCGAGCACGTCGTCGAGCGCCGCCAGGAACCGTCGCAGGAAGTCCTGTTCCAGGTAGACCGCCGGGAGTTGCTCGATCAGCGGGTGCGGGGTCGGCAGGCCGGTCACGGAAGTACGCATGGCGGTCAGGCCCCCCGCACCCGGAGCTGGTGTTCGTAGCTGAAGACCAGCGCGTGCCGGTCCAGCACGATCTTGGTGGTGGGTTCGCCGCGCTGCCCGGTCACGGGGTCGGCGGGGAAGAGCCGTACGTCCTCCACCAGGTCCACCCCCGGCACCTGTTGCAGTACGGCGAACGCCTCGCCCGACTGGATCGGCCGCCCGAACGGCCAGCCGTCCTCGCCGGGGCCGCCGCTCAGCGGGTTGAAGTAGCGGTAGAGGGCCTCCAGGGCCTCCTCGCGCACCCGTTCCGGCACGGCGCCCCGGCGGGCCTGGACCGACGCGACGACGGTGACCCCCTGGTAGTACGGCGGTTCGACCACCAGCCGGGCGCCGATGGGCCGGCGCTCGTCCAGATGGCCCGCGATCAGGGCCAGGGTGTGCTGCGGCGGGATGAGTTCGTCGAACTGGATGCGGCCCTGCTCGTCGCTGCGCCCGGCCGGTACGACGAGCAGCCGCACCCCGCCCGCCTCGACGTCCGAGTCCCCGCCGGCCGGGATGCACTGCACCCGGGACGCGTCGGGCGCGACCTCGCGGGCCAGCAGCTCGTAGTCGTGCGGCACGACCGCCCGGTGCAGCGTCCGCAGCGTCATCGGACCGCGCACCCGGGCGCTCTCCACCGTCTCGCCGTCCACCCCGCCGAGCGCCGGGCGGCGGTTCTCCACCCGGGCCACGTACGGGACGGCGCTGCGCAGCACCCGGAGGGTGGAGCGGGCGACGTTGCCGCGGAGCCCCCCACCGGTGCGGTACGAGCGCACCCGTACGGTGGCGCCCTTCGGCGGCACCTTCCCGTAGTGACGGATGGAGCCGTCCCGTTCCCGTACCGCCGGGCCGAACTCGACCCGCCCGGAGTTGGGGTCGAGCGTGATGTGCCGGTCGTCGGGGCCGGAGTGCGCGAAGTCGTCGACCCTGGTCCACTCCGTGCCCTGCGGGCCCTCCGACGGATCGGCGACCTCGACGACGAACTCGCCGGGGACGACGGGCGGGCGGCTCAGCGCGAAGGTCTGCCCGGGTACGCCCTCGGCCGGGCCGAGCACCTCGTCGGTCACGGTCTCGGCGTGCACGGCTCCGACGGTCGCGCCGATCGTGAACGCGGTGATCCGGCGCACCACCGGCGGCGCCATGTAAGTGGGCTGTCCGGGTTCGGCCTCCACCAGGCGGCAGCGCAGCCAGCCGCCGGTGCGGCGCACGACGACGGCCGGGGTGTGCCCCTGGGGGAGGTGCAGGATCAGTTCGCCGGACCGGTTGAAGCCGCCGGTGTCGTCCTTCTCGACCTCGCAGGCCGTCCAGGCGCTGCCGTCCCACGCCTCCCAGAGCAGCGGCGGGCGCAGCGGGTCCACGCCGACGCCCTCGACCGCGCAGTCCAGCCGCAGCACGACGACTCCCGCCGGGACGGCGGCGGACAGGCCCACGTAGAGGGCGTCGCCGGGGGCGGGCGTGGTGTCGAAGCAGGGCACGGCCCGGCCGAGCCTCAGTTCCTCGGTGCGGTCGACGGCGTCGCCGGACGTCGGCCAGGTCGCGAGGTGGGCGAACTCGCAAGGGACGATGGACAGTTCGTCGACCGTGGTGAAGACCACCGCCTCCTCGGTCTCCGTGCGCACGGTGGCGACCTCCGTGCCGGCCCGCACCCGTACCGGTTCGGGCCGCGGCGCGGAGAGCCGGAACGTCACATCGGTGTGGGCGGCGGTGGGCGGGTGGAGCCGGACCCCGATCAGGTCGAGGAAGGTCAGATAGCTCTTCTCGGGAACCCGGTTCACCCGGTAGACGAGCTGGTCGACCATGGTCGCGAAGGCTTCGATGAGGGTCACGCCCGGGTCCGACACATTGTGGTCGGTCCACTCGGGGCAGCGCTGCTGGACGAGGCGTTTCGCCTCGTCGACCAGGCCCTGGAAGCGGCGGTCGTCCAGATACGGGCTGGGCAGCGTCACGCGCCGTCCACCTCCTCGTGCTGCGGGATCACATAGAACGGGAAGACCAGGTTCCGGGGGTCGTTGGCGCCCCGCACGGTGTAGCCGACGTCGATGTACAGGACCCCCTCGTCGGCGTCGTCGAACCGGACGACGACCTCGGTCACCTCGATCCGGGGCTCCCACCGGTCCAGCGCGAGGCGCACCTCGTACGCCAGTTGTCCGGCCGTGCCCGCGTCCGCCGGGGCGAACACGTAGTCGTTGATGCCGCAGCCGAACTCCGGCCGCATGGGCCGTTCGCCCGGGGACGTCGCCAGGATCAGCCGGATCGACTCCTCCAGCTCGTGCTCGCCGCGCACCAGGGCGATGGAACCGGTGGCGTCCGTGCGCGGCGGGAAGGCCCAGCCCGCACCGATGAACTCCTGTCCCATGGACGCTCAGCCTCCGATCAGCACCGTCGGGCAACCGGACACGACGGGCGAGCCGCAGGCGGCGAGGTCCCCGACGCGGGCGGCGGGCCGGCCGCCGATCAGCACCGTGGTGCTGCCGGGCGGCGCGATCGCGGACGGGGCGTGCACCGCGGGCGGCGGCGAGGAACACAGGTGCGGGGTGCCGACCGTGGCGGCGGGGAGCCCGCCGATCAGCACGGACGGGACTCCGGGCGGCCCGACCGTGCCGGGGTGTCCGGTGGGGTCACCGACCCGTGCGGCTGCCGCCGCGGCTGCTGACATGGCAGTCCGTCTCCTCTCGCTCGTGTGCGTCCGGTGCGTCCGGTGCGTCCGGTGCGTCTGGTGCGTCTGGTGCGTCCGCCATGACGTCCGGTGTGTCCGCGCCGTCGGTGTCGTCGGTTTCGCTGGTGTTGTCGGTTTCGCTGGTGCCGTCGGTGCCGTCGGTGTCGTCGGCGTCGTCGGCGTCGTCGGCGTCGTCAGTTGATCTTCACCAGGGGTGCGTTGATGGCCAGGGAGGAGCCGCCCTTGATGTCGGTGCGCTGCGTTCCGTCGATCGCGACCGTGCCGCCCCGTACATCCACCGTTCCGCCGGTGGAGAGCTTCACCTCGCCGTTGCCGCCGTCGACGCTCACCCCACTGCGGGAGGTCAACGTGACGCTGTCACCGCTCAGTTCGAGCGTTCCCTGCCCGCCGTCCAGCGCGACCCCGCGGGCCGCCTTGATGGACACCTGCTGCTTGGCCTCGATGTTCACGCTGCCGTCACTGTTGATCACGATCACGGTGCCCTTGCGGTCGAGGTCGATCTTCAGCTTTCCGTCGCCGGTGAGCAGGCGTACGCCCTGCGGGCCGTTGGCGTCGTCCAGGATCTCCAGCTGGTTGCCGCTCTTGGAGGCGACCGAACGCCGGTTGACGGCCCCGCTCGTCGGGTCCACCAGCGGGGTCCCGGGAGCGGGGGACTCCGGGGCAGCGCCCCCGGGGGGCGGTCCGCCGGGGGACGGTCCGCCGGAGACGGCCGCGGCCACCGCCCCGGTCGCGCCGCCGGGGCCGGAACCACCGCCACCACCGCTGCCGCCCCCACCGCCGCTGCCCTGGGACGGCCGGTCCTTCCCGTTGTACAGACCGGCGAGGACGTACGGGCGGTCCAGGTGCCCGTGCTCGAACCCCACCAGCACCTCGTCCCCGACCTCGGGGATGAACGCCTCGCCGCCGCTGGTCCCGCCCGACTGCGCGGTGCGCGCCCAGTCGCTCGCGTACTCGTCCGACAGCCAGGGGAACCGCACCTTGACCCGGCCCGAGCCGTCCGGGTCGTGGGTGTCCGTGACCGTCCCGCTGACCAGCCCCGCGCACCGCGAACCGCCGCCGGAACCCGTGCCGGAGCCGCCGGAACCCGGCCCTCCGCCGGTCAGCCCGAACAGCGAACGTTCCTGCTGCCCCGACACCGTCAGCCAGGTCTCGTACCCGCGCACCGGGTCGAAGACGTGCCGCGACGACGTGACCGTGTACCGCCCCTCGAACGGTGCCCCCACCGCGTTGAGCGCCACCGCGCTGCCGGCCCGCACCTCCGGGTTGCCCCGGATCACCGCCTCCAGCTCCGCGAACGAACCGGCGATCCGCTCGGCGAGGGCCTTCGCCGCCCGGTCCACCTGTTCCTGCGCCCCGTACGCCGCGTCCGTGACCACGAAACGCGCCTCGCCGAACGGGGCGGACACCTCGGCCGCGCTCACCCCGAGCTCCAGCGTCGCCGACTTCCCCGCGGGCGCCCGCCCGACCAGCGGCTGCTTGGCCTTCACGTCCCAGCCGCGCACCTCGACCTCGGAGACCTGCTCGGCGGACGACACCCCGGCCCGGCAGCGCAGCAGGTTGCTGCCCATCTCCAGCACCAGCGGGTTGCGCTCGGCGCGTGCCGAACCGTCCGGTGCGCCGCTCGCCTCCGCGGGCCGGGTGATGTGCAGCTGTCCGTCGAGCACATACGCCTGGGCGCCCGCCTCCTCGGCCAGGTGGTGGATGAACTCCCAGTCGGTGACGTTTGGCTGGGCGATGTGTTCGAGCACGGGTCCGGCCACGTCGACCGGGCCCGGTTTCAGCCCGGCGCGCTGGGCGACCTGGGCGCAGATGTCGGCGAGCGTCATGTTCTGGTAGCTGGCCACCCGGCGCCCGCGGAACAGCCGGTGCGACTCGTCGAGCCCGCGCACGACGGTGAAGGTGCCGGTCTCGTCGAGTTCCACCTCCAGGGCGGTGACGACCCCCTTCAGCAGCGGTTTCGGCGCGGTGTCGCCGCCTGCGCGGGCCAGCAGCCTGGCCTCGCTGCCGATCTTCAGCCCGGTCTGTTCCAGCAGCACCCGGTCCGGGTCGCGGAAGCGGAGGAGGAACAGGTCGGGCAGCGTCCGGCTGTCGTCGACGTACCCCTCGACCAGCGTGTTCACGAACTTCGGCGGCAACGGGCTGCCGCCGAACTCCACCATCAGCGCCGACGCGACGCCCGGCCGGCCCATCAGGACCGCCCTCCGTCCCGGCCCTCTTCGAGCCGGTTCAGCTCGTCGAGCGCGGGCAGCAGCAGCTGCCGTCCGGGCGCCAGCCGCAGCGGGTCGTCGATGCCGTTCGCCTCCGCGATCACCCGCCAGGCCGCCGGGTCGCCGTACTCGCGCTGGGCGAGCGACGGCAGCGAGTCCCCGGCCCCCAGCCGGTGCACCCGGCGGGCGGCGAGCGCACCCGAGGTCGGGTTCTGGCCCGGCGTCTCGCCGCTGATCTCCTCCATCGTCACCTGGCAGACGGCCCGGATCGGCACGCCCGAGGTGGTGAACAGGGTGTATTTCGCCTGCACTTGGCTGACGTAGCCGGGAAACCCGGTCAGCCCTCCCCAGTGGAAGACCACCCACGGCGGCGAGGAACGCTGCTGCTGGCGGGTCTCGTTCGTCGGCACGCAGCACGCGAAGAGCTGCTCCACCGAGGTCACCACCCGGGTGTCCTGGGTGTCGCTGGCATCGAAGAACATCTCCACGGTGAGCTTGCTGGGCTGCGAGCCCTGGTACTCCGGCGGGCCGGAACTCTTGGCGCCCTTGGCCGGACTGCGCTTCCAGGAGGCGGCCTTGGTGAGGCTCAGCTCCTTGGGGTTGAACTGGAAGTCGATCCGCCCGCACGGGCCGCCGGGGGTGAGGCCGCCGCCGGTCGGCGGGGTCCGCAGCTCCAGGTAGGCGTGCTCCAGCTTGGGCCGGGCCGAACCTCCCCGGCCCGTCCTCGTGGCCGCCGACGCCCCGGACGTACCGGCGGCGCTGAAGGCGATGGGACCCGCACCGCTCACGGGCTCAGCCCTCCATCACATAGCCGTGATGGGCGATCTCGATCGTCTCCATCGCGACCTTGGGCGATTCGGGGGTGAAGGAGGGGCCGGTCCAGCGGACGGGCACGACCTCCAGCAGCCCCCACTGGGCCACCTTCCGCCCGTCCCCGGTCCGCGCCTCGATGTGCGCCGTCTTGCGGCTGAACCCGGTCGTCATGGTGGCGAACCAGCGGGCCACCTTCTCGGTCTCCTTGGTCAGCGGCCTGGAGAGCTTCACGTTCGAGTACTTCAGACGGGTCGGCAGCTGCCACAGATGCCCGTTGTTGCCGCCCTCCTCACGTGTTTCGAGCACCACTTCGCAGCCCAGCCCGTCGCACGTGTTGAACGACCCGAGCTCGATGTCGTCGATCGTGACGACGAAGCAGACGCTCACTGCGGGGTCGTCGTCCTGGGCGGTGGCCATGGTGCCTGCCTCTCGGTCTCGGTGCCGGGCGTCGGTCTCGGTGCCGGATGTCGGTCTCGGTGCCGGATGTTGATCTCAGTGCCGGGTGTTGATGAGGAATCCGGCCCGTTCGCGTTCCAGTCGCAGGTCCGCCTTGAAGAGCCTGCTGAGCGGCGGGTACAGGGCGCGCACCAGCTCGTCGGTGACCACGGGCGCGCCGCCCTCCCGGCCGCCCTGGCCGGGCGGTCCGCCGGAGGCCGGGGCTCCGGGTGCGCCGTGGTCGTCGGCGGTGGGCCCGGGGGCAGGTTCGGGTTCGGGGTCGGGTTCCCGGGGCGGGTCCGGGGGCGGCGGTTCCTCGGTCCCGGTCTCGCGCTGGACGACGGGGGACGAGTACGCCGGTGGCGGGGTCCCGAAGACGACGCTGCCGTCGGCCGCCCGCTGGGCCACCCCGGCGGCCACGGCGACCGAACCCGCCGAGGTGAAGGAGGACGGGGACGACGCGGGGCTTTTGGAACCGGTCAGCGAGCGAGGCACCGGTGGCCCCTCGCCCACCCCGCGCTGCAGGGCCGGAAGCGGCGGTCCGGGGGCGCCCGGCGTCTTTGCCCCGGGCGTGGCGGTGCGTTGCAGAGCCGTCGGCGGGGACGGGGCCACCGTCGCGGCCCGCAGCCCCTCCCCCGCGGACGTCCAGCGCACCGGAACGGCGTCCGGCACCGACGGCGGTACGGGCGGCGGTACGGGACCGGGTACCGGCCCGGCACCGGATGCCCCGGACACCGGCGCACCGTCCACGGCCGAACGCTGCACGGCGCCCACCCCGTTGCCCGGTTCCGAACGCAGCGCCAGGGGCCGGTCGGCGAGCAACGGTACGACCGGACCGGTGGCCGGGGGCGGCGCCAGGGGCTCCGGTACGAGGGGCAGCCGCTGCACCGCCGGAGCAGCCGAGGACGAGAACGGGGACGCGGGCGCGGGCATGGACATGGAGGCGGACGAGGACGCGGGCTCGGCCGGGGACGTCGGCTCCTGCGGGCCGGGGAGCAAGGGGTCGTCGCCGAGCAGCGGGGCGGTGGGCGCATCGGAACCGGGCCCGGGTACCGGTTCCGGGGTCGCAGGCGCCCCGGCAGCCTCAAGCACCCCACCACCCCCGTCGCCCTCGACGCCCCGCGCGAGCGGAACCGTCCCGGCCGACTCCCCCGCCGATTCCCCTGCCGTCCCTCCCGCCGGGCCGTCGGACGCGGCGCGGCGCTGCGCCGTGGGCGGCAGCGCGGACAGGGGCGCGCCGAGACCGGGCACCCGCCGGGGCCGGTCCCCGCCCAAAGGCGGCCCCGACCGCTGGACGGAAGGTCCCGACGGCGTTCCCGGACTCGGCTCCACAGCCGGGTTCGTGGCCGGGTCCGGGGCCGATTCCACGGCCGTGACGAGCGGCTGCTCACCCACCAGCCGGCGTACCGGAAGGTCCGCCACGGCCGGTCCCCCGGCCGACGTCATCGTGGGTGCCCCGGCCGTGGCGGCGCGCTGGACGGGTACGGGCAACGGCACGGGCCCGACCGCCCGTACCGGCAGCTTTGACGGACGTTCCGCGGACCGCTGGACGGACCGCGGCACCGGCGCGGGGTCCGCGGGTGCCGGGGCGGTGATTCCGTGCACCAGCCCGGTGGGCGCGTCCGGGCTCACCAGGTGCCCGAGCGGGGTGCCGAGTGCGGTGTCCTGCCGGGTGGAGAGCGATCCCTGAAAGCCGGAGGGGTCGATGACCAGGCCCTGGGCGCCCAGGGTCCGTTGCAGGGGCGGGAGTTCGGCCGGATCGACCCGCTCGCGCGGCACGGCGGGCAGAGCGGCCCCCGCGCTTCCGGCCCCCGCAGCCGCGTCCGTACCCGCACTGGTGCCCGTACCCGTACGTCCGCCGCCGCGCAGCCAGGACATCAGGCCCATGGATTCCTCCGCCCTCCCCGCGCCGTCCGCTACTGCCCGTTGAGGCGGGCGATCTGGGCGACGAACCTCAGTCGTTCCGGGTGCTCCAGGTCCAGCAGCTCATCGAGCGGCCAGTGAAAGTGGTAGGCGAGGTACGCGACCTCCTCGTAGAGCAGGTCGGCCGCGTACGTCACGATTCCCCCAGGCGGCCACCGGCGAGGTCCACCGCGAACTCCTCCTTGCACGACGGACAGCTGACGGCGGCGCGGGTGTGGCCCTCGGCGTTGATCCGCCGGTAGAAGTCCTGGAGGAAGGCCAGGTCGGAGGCGAACAGGTCCTCGATGATGCCGGGGTGGATGTCGTCGATCGTGCCGATCCGGGTCACGACCCTGGCGATGAGCACCACCGAGAGGTACGCGGAGTTCTCGCGCACCCGGTCGTCCCGCAGCGGCACGAGCTCGTCGCGCGCGGTCGCGAGCCGCATGACGCCGCTGCGGTGCACGACACCCGCCTCGTCCACGTAGCCCCGGGGCAACTCGAAGCCGAACTCGGTGCGGAGCGTGTCCCGTTGACCGATCCGTCCGTCCCCGCCGGACGGGTGGTGGTGCGTGTTCGGCCGTTCGGGAGCATCCGCCTGTGCCGTGCGTCGCATCAGTCGAGTTCCATGCTCTCGTAGGTGATGGCGAGCTTCTCCGTCAGGACCGAGGTGTCACCGGCCTTGAGGGTGCCGATCTCCAGGGACTTCGGCCAGGCGTTGATGAGCTTGTAGCGCTTGATGGCGATGCCCTCGTGGTCGTACACGATGACCGCGCCGTTGCGGCGGGCCGTGGTCATCCGGCCGAAGCGGGAGTCCTTGATCCACCGCTCGAAGCTGTTGTCCTCGGTCAGGCCCCGGGTCACGGTCACCTCACCGGCCTTCGGCCTGCCGGGGAGCTTCTTGATGGCGTAGCGGCCGTCGGCGGTGTTCTGCTTCAGCTCGATGACGTCCTGCTCCATCTTCAGACCACTGACCTCGGTGATCTGCTTGATGACGACGCTGTCGAATTCGAGGCCGAACGACGCCCCGACGGTGCTGTCGAGATCGGGAAGTGGCACAACAGGCTCCTTTACCGCTCTTGCCGCCTACAGGGATCTCCGGTGGTACGCGCAGTCCGGCCCAACCACCCGGCGCGGAGGGGTCATTCGTCGATGCCGCCAGTCCCCCCGGTCAGCTGGGAGAGGCGGAAGACGACGAACTCGGCCGGCCGGACCGGTGCCACCCCGATCTCGCAGATGACCTGGCCCGCGTCGATGCTCTCCGGCGGGTTGGTCTCGCGGTCGCACTTGACGTAGAACGCCTCTTCCGGGGTGAGCCCGAACAGTGCCCCCTTGCGCCATTCGTTGACCAGGAACGCCGAGACCGTGCGCCGGATGCGCGCCCACAGGGCGTCGTCGTTCGGTTCGAAGACGACCCACTGCGTACCGGCGAGGATGGACTCCTCCAGGTAGTTGAAGAGGCGCCGGACGTTCAGGTAGCGCCAGGCCGGGTCGGAGGCCAGCGTGCGCGCGCCCCAGATCCGGATGCCCCGCCCGGGGAAGGACCGGATGCAGTTCAGCCCGATCGGGTTGAGCATGTCGTGCTCGCCCTTGGTCAGCTGGGTCTGGAGGGCGACCGCCCCGCGCACGACCTCGTTGGCGGGTGCCTTGTGCACGCCGCGCGACTCGTCGTTGCGCGCCCAGACCCCGGCCACGTGGCCGCTCGGCGGGACGAGCCGGGCGCGCCCGGACGAAGGGTCCGCGACCCGGATCCAGGGGTAGTAGAGCGTGGCGTACTTGGAGTCGAAGTTGGCGTGGTCGGTGCGCCAGGCCCGGATCTGCTGCGGGCTGAGACCCGGCGGCGGGTCGAGGACGGCGACCCGGTCGCCCATCAGCTCGCAGTGGCTGATCAGCCCCTGCTGCACGGCGACGACCGCCTCCAGGTCCAGCAGCCCGCGTTCGTACGCGCTCATCAGGTCCGGCACGACGACCGTGGTGATCTCCTCGACCGCTTCCAGCCCGCCGAACCCGGTCCGGCGGTCGGGGTCGCCGACGTACAGCTCGGGGGTCAGCGCCCCGGTGCCGGGTGCCGCCGGAGCGGCGGGGGCCAGGGTCACGCTCTGCGGTTCGGGCCGGGCGGGGGCGGCGCCGCGGGCCGTTTCGCGGATCTCGATCAGCTCCGACCTGGCGTTGACCCGGGTGGCGACGTTCTCCTTGCTGCGCTTGGTCGTGACGCTCGGGTACTCCTCGGCGGCCTGCCCGTCCCGCTTCACGATCAGCCGGAAGACGTCGGACGGCGGGTCCTCCCCCTCCACCTCGGCCACCTCGACGCTGATCTCCCCGGTCACGCCGGGGCGGGGCTTCACCGCGTACGGCCCGAGCTGCGTCTCCGACCCGGCGGGCAGTCTCCCCGCGGCCCGGCCGCCCTCGTCGTCCACCACGTGCTCGGTGCCGTCGTCGATGCGCACCACGTAACAGACCCCGCCGCCGTTGGCGAAGAACCCGTACACGGCGGAGGCCAGATACGCGCCCTCCACGAAGTCGCCGAAGGTGCCGGCGAACTGGCTCCAGTTCGTGATCAGGGTCGGTTCGTCGAACGGGCCCTTCTGCGCGAAGCCGACGAAGGCGGTGACCGAGGTGCCCACCCCTTCGATCGGCCGGGACCCGGACTCGATCTCTTCGACGTAGACGCCCGGGGACAGGTACGACGGCATGTGAGTCTCTCCTTGGCCGGGGAACGCCCGCAATTCTTGCGACAGCCGCGATCACCGGGAACGGACACACGGCCGCCCACCCGTGCACCGGCCGCTGCCCGATCAGGCAACGCCCCCGCGCTGTACGTACCGGCAGGCGCTGCCCCCGACCGCGGTGCACATGCCCTGCGCACTCCGCGGGTGCCGCACACACCCTGGGGACGGCGACAAGGCGCAGGTGCGGCCGGGAGGGCGGATGAAGGCGGTTCCGGAGAAGGACCCCGCGCCGACCCGTGGCAGTACCGCTCCTCCGCGTACGGACGTTTCACATACAGCCGCTTCACTCACGGACGTTCCGCGTACGGAGACTCCACGGGCGGACGCTCCACGGGCGGACGTTTCGCGTACGACGGCCCCCGCACCGGAACGCCCCCTCGCCGACCGCCCCGTTCCGGATCCCCGCAGCCTGCAACGTCTTCAGCGCGCGGCGGGCAATGCGGCCGTCTCCCGCCTGGTCGCCCAGCGCTACACCGCCCCGGTCAAACCGTCCCCCGCCCAGGCCCCCGGCTTCCGCAAGGTGAAGGCGGATGTGGCGGGGAAGAAGGTCCGCCTGGCCGCGCACGCCCCCGCCGCCGCCGAGTCGAAGTCCGCGCAGGACGCGGCCGTCGCGCCCCCCGACGACAAGGAGGCCCAGGGCAAGGCGGCGAACGCGGAGAAGATGAACGCCGCCAAGCCCGGCGAGTTCGACAAGCAGGCGTTCATCGACGCGGTCAACAAGGCGATCGACGCCCAGGCCCCGAAGAACCTCGACCAGGCCGACAAGTTCTCCAAGTCCGGCAAGGCCGACCAGATCAAGTCCGAGGTCGACGGCAAGGTCAAGGACGGCAAGGAGTCCTCGGCCAAGGACATCGACACCGCCACCAAGGCCCCGCCGGACACGTCCGCGGCCAAGGACAAACAGGTCACCCCGATGACCCCGGACCAGCCGCCCGCCAACCCGGGTGCGCCCTCCGCCGCGGACGCGATCCCGGAGAAGCAGCCCACCGCGGTCACGGACTTCTCCCAGGGCCCGGCCGCGAACGACCGGGCCATGGCGGACGCGGAGGTCACCGAGGACCAGCTCGCCAAGGGCAACGAGCCCGAATTCGACCAGGCCCTGTCCGCGAAGAAGACCGCCGAGGCGGACTCCGCGAAGGCCCCCGCCAAGGGAAGGGCGGCCGAGGACCAGCAGCTGAACGCGGCGAAGGCGAACGCTGCCGCGTCCGGCGCGCAGGCCATGAACACCCTGACCGCCACCCGTGCTTCGGCGGGCAAGCAGGTCGACGGCGGCAAGGGCGAGACGAAGACGAAGGACGAGAAGAAACGCGCCGAGGTCACGGCGAAGCTCCAGAAGGTCTACGACGCCACGAAGAAGGACGTCGAGGCCACCCTGTCCGGCCTGGACACCAAGGTCGACACAGCGTTCACACAGGGCGAGAAGGCCGCACGGGACGCGTTCACCGCCGACCACAAGCGCCGGATGAAGAAGTACAAGGACAAGCGCTACTCGGGGATGTTCGGCGGCGCGAAGTGGGCCAAGGACAAGCTGATGGGCATGCCGGAGGAGGCCAACGACCTCTTCCAGGAGGCCCGCAAGCTCTACGTCGCGAAGATGCAGACCGTCACTTCCTCCGTCGCCGACCTCATCGGCACCGAACTCGGCAAGGCCAAGACCCGCATCGCCAAGGGCCGCACCGAACTCAAGGCCGAGGTCGACAAACTCCCCGCGGACCTCAAGCAGTTCGGCCAGGACGCGGCGAAGGACTTCGCGGGCAAGTTCGACGACCTGGAAACCACGGTCAACGAGAAGTCCGAACAGCTCGTCCAGGACCTCGCGCAGAAGTACACCGCCGCACTGAACAAGGTCGACGAGGAGATCAAGAAGCTCCAGGAGGCCAACAAGGGCCTGGTCGACAAGGCGAAGGACGCCATCGTCGGCGTCCTCAAGACGATCAACGAGCTCAAGAACCTCCTGCTGGGCATCCTCGCCAAGGCCGCCTCCGCGATCATGAAGATCATCAAGGACCCCATCGGGTTCCTCGGCAACCTCGTCCGCGCGGTCGGCGCCGGGCTCAACCTCTTCGTCACCAACATCGCCACCCACCTCAAGACCGGTCTCGTCTCCTGGCTCCTGGGCACGGCGGTCAAGGCCGGACTCGAACTCCCCCAGAAGTTCGACCTCAGGGGCATCATCCAGCTCATCGCCTCCCTCCTCGGCCTGACCTGGGACAACATCCGCGCCCGCATCACCCGCAAGGGCGTCCCCGACGAGGCCGTGGCCGCCGTCGAAACGTCCGTCCCCGTCGCGAAGAAACTCGCCACCGAGGGCCCCGCCGGAGCCGTCAAGGAAATCGAGGCCGAGGCCGGCGACCTCAAGGCCACCATCCTCGAAAAACTCACCAGCTACCTGATCCCCACCGTCATCATCGCCGGGATCACCTGGATCATCTCCCTCCTCAACCCCGCCTCCGCCTTCGTCCGCGCGGTCAAGGGAATCATCGACATCGTCACGTTCGTCGTGAACCAGGGCGCCCAGATCGTGGAGTTCGTCAACGCCGTCCTGGATTCGGTGATCGCCATCGCCAACGGCGGATCGGCAGGCGTCCCGAAGATGGTCGAAACCGCCCTCGCCGCCAGCGTCCCGCTACTGATCGGCTTCCTCGCCTCCCTCCTCGGCATCGGCAGCCTGGCCAACAAGGTCAAATCCGTCTTCCACGCGGTGTCCAAACCCGTCAACCGCGCCATCGACAAAATCGTCGACTTCATCACCAAGAAGGGCAAAGCCCTCTGGAACAAACTGAAGGGCAAGGGGAAAGACAAGAACAAGAACGGCAAGGGAGACGACAAGAAAAAGAAACCGGGACCCCCTGAGCCCGTCACCCAAGAATTCTCCATGGAGGGCGCCGGGCATCAAATAATCGTTGACACCAGAGGCGCCACTCCTACAGTAGACATGGCGAGCCGACGAGGAAAACTCGTCCGGAAAGCAAAGGCAGCAAAACAGAGGATACAATCCTCAGACAGCGCGCCGACAGACCAGATAGCCGCCATAGATCGCATCATCGAAAAAGCAGAAAAGCTGGACAACATAAGCGCGCAGGCCAAGCGACAGAACAAGGATGACGCACTGCACGAGTTTCCGGGATTCTCCTCAGCCTTGGTCGCATTGCGACAGGAACTGGAATCCTACGCAGCATCCTACAGAGAAAATGACCTCGTCCCCAGCCTCACCCATAGAGACAGAAAGAAGCTGGGCAAGGAAATCGCAGAAAGGTTGGAAATAATCGCACTGAGTGTATGGGAGCACCTCACCACAAACATGGGTGATGTGTACGAAGTTCTCAGCGACGCAGAGGCCGCCACACTGAAAGACCGTCAAACCATCAAGGATAAAATCTTCCTGACCTGGATGAATTTCGGGAAGGCCATGGAGAGGACTGTCAATTCACACATCCAGTTGGAGCCTGCACTAAACAAACACTTACGTCATGCCGGAGGGGCAGGGGTCCCAGACTGGTACGGAATTGGAGCCATCGAGGGATGCATATTCGACCTCACCACAGACCACCCGGAAACAGTGGCGAAGCACTTGGGACGCAAGTGGTGGAAGGCGGCGGGAAACAAGGCGCTCCTCATCCAGTCACCTCGAATGCCTCGCCCGATGATAAAATTCTTCTTCAGTAACTCCTCATAACTGACCGAAGGGGCTACCGTGCAGGAACTAAACGGCGTCAATTTCAATAATCTGATTGACCGCAACTCGGCACTGCACTTGAGTGACCTCCACGTCGAGGGGTGCACTTTTTATAATTGCGTTCTTTCAGCAGCTCGCCATCCTGACCTAAGAACTCGGATCAGCAACACCACTCTACTGAACTGCAAGGCGGACAACTGCAACGTATACAGCGTCGCACTCACGAATGTGCGGGTGGAGAACCTCAGCACCGGAGACGAACCGCTTTTTGTATGGGGAGCAAAGTTTTCCAACGTAACACTCGCCGGAAATTTCGACAGACTCGTAATTAACTCCAGAGTGAATCCTCCAGCGATCCCTATGGGCGATTCCGAGGAGTTCAGGAAGGCCAACGCATTTCATACGCCCAACGATTGGGCACTCGATCTATCGAATGCTTACGCACTGGAGCTGACCTTGCGAGGAATTCCGGCGAGCCGTGTGCGGATAGATCAACAGACTCAGGCAGTCGTGCGCCGAAGCATGGTGCCGAGCCATAACAAGTGGAGATCTGCGTGCGCTGGAACGTGGTGGGACCGGACCATTGACTCCATGATGAAGTCAAATCACGATGACGTCGTATTGGTAACTCCGCGCTTGAGGCCGGATTCAGACCTGTTTGTCCGCGCCATTGAAAAATTGCGCAGCCTGGGAATCGCCGACCCTGCGGAATGATTCACGTAGCAATTGACCATCTGTGAAGGCAGGGGAACCATCGCCGCTTCAATCCCAGTAGCGGAATCAACGTCGCGTCAGGGGATTCCATCGAGTCCAGCGTGCGGTCGAGCGCTGGACGCTCGCGACCTGCGGCAGCCTGGCATGCCCAGATCCTGAGCGATCTGTGTCAAGGCACGCGCCATGTCGGCCAGCGACCGGCCGCGTCGATTCCTCAGCCTCTTCAGCGCCGCCGCACCTGCGGTTGAGCTGTCCATCCCGCCATCGTGACGCAGACCGACGCTACACGGGGGACGAGCAGCCGAGGTTTCCCGTGATCTGCCGGGTAAGCACTGTTGGCGAACGCTCCAAGGTATGTGGCGAAGGGTGTCGCGTATTCGCCCCGCCGCCGGTGGCCTGTGGGCCGTGTCTCCGCAACCGCCACAGGGTACGCGGTCAACTCCACGTCAGAGGTTGTCCCCCCCCTCCCGACAGGCTTCCATGCTGGGGCCGTCTGCACGGACACTCGTATTCCCTGCACCGCGAGGCACGCGGCGGCTCTCTGTTCCGTTCGGATACGCGCAAGCCGGGCCGGGGCTTGACCCGCGTATCGACACCTCACTCTTTCAGGGCATGAACGCTGGTTCTGAGTCTCACCTCGCCCTCAGTATGCCAGCGTCCTAGTATGCGTACATACTGCTGGATGAGGTCCCATGCTGTGGCGTCTTGAGATGGTGGAAGAGGTCCGCGAATGGTTGCTCCGGCTCAGGAAAGACGATCGCGGCACGGCTCGCCTCGTGGGGCAGGCGATTCAGGCGCTTGTCGAGGAGGGGCCAGACCTGGGACGCCCGCTGGTGGACAGGATCAAAGGATCGTCGCTCCACCATCTCAAAGAGCTCCGGCCGGGTTCCACGGGCGGGAGCGAGATCCGGATTCTGTTCGTCTTCGATCCTGAGCGCTGTGCCGTACTTCTCGTCGCCGGGGACAAGTCGGGACAATGGGACCAGTGGTATCGCCGGTCGGTCCCTGTGGCCGAGGCACGGTACGACGAATGGTTGGCACACATCGCACAGCGGCAGAAAGGTACTTCGGAATGACTACTTTCCACTCCTGGGACGAAGTGAAGCACGAGGTCTTCGATGCCGAGGACCTCGAAGAGATCGAGATCGGTGCGAGGCGCATGGTCGCTGAGGCTCGAGCACACCGACTGGTCGAGATGCGCAAGGAGCTCGGGCTGACACAGAGCGATATGGCCGACCGTATGCACGTGCGTCAGGAGCGCGTGTCCGCCATCGAACGTGGGCGGACGACGGCCACGGAAGTGGGAACGATCGCGGCCTACATTGCGGCTCTGGGGGGACAGCTCGAACTCGTGGCCAACTTTAATGGTTCCCGCGTGGTGATTGCCTGAAGAAGCACAAGGCACACGACCTCGTCGCAGTCACCACATGGTTCCAGTGGATGTTCATGGACAGCGCTCCGCTGCTCGTCGTCCTGCACGGGCATCCGCGCCTCAAGAGTCGGTCACCCTCACTGGCAACGACTTCACCCCGTTGATGAAATTCGACACCAACCGGCTCGGTGGAGCCGCGAGTTGTAGCTGGTTCGGCGGCAGGGTGCGGCACGTCTCCTCGTACGGAAGTACCGTCGACGATCCGGGCCTCGTGAAGCAGTACCGCAGGTCGTGCGATTTCCTGAGGGCCGCCGCTTTGCCGCCAGAGACGTCCCTCACCATGATCGAGGAAGCGGCAGAGGACTACCGAAATGGTGTACAACCACTTCGACTTGAGCGCCGCCACCTGGCGTAAGAGCAGCCACAGCAACACCTCCGGCGGCGACTGCCTCGAAGTCGCGGACGGCCACCCCGGCATCGTCCCCGTCCGCGACTCCAAGCGCCCCGAGGGGCCGGTGCTCGTGGTGAACGCGTCCGCATGGACGCCGTTCGTGGAGTCCGTCAAGGCATAGCCCGGAGGACAGCAGTCAGGCCGCCGGGCCGGGATCGGGCCGGCGGCAGGGCCCGCACAGGCCGTCGCGGAACGCTTCCGGCCTTCCGGGAACGCCGCATTCGGTGCACTCGACCATCAGACGGCGTACGGGAGTTCCCGGCGCGGGCGGCACGGTGGCGGGCAGGCGGGGCGGCAGCTTGTCGCGCAGGCGGCGGCGGACCAGGCCGAAGGGCGAGCTGACGGAGGCGGGAAGCCCGGCGGTCAGGGCATGCGTCAGGTAGTCGGCGTCCACGTCCCGCGCGAACCACTCGGCGGCCAACTGCTCCAGCGCCGCACAGTCCGCCGCCGAAAGGGCCAGCCGGGCATCGGCACGGCCGAGACCGGCCAGAGCGAGAAAGGCGGCCGAGGGCCGCCGGTCCATGGCCGCTTCAGGCTCCGCCCCCGGCTGCGGCCCCAACTCCCGCCCTGCGGTGCGCTGCTGCGGTACTGCTGCCGGTACGGGCGGCTGCGCCAGTACCGGCGCGGGTGCGGGTGCTTCGGGGGTGGCGGGAACCCACGGCGGCGGGGGCACGGCGGCCCCCACAGCCCCTACGGCCTCCACGGCTTCCTGCGGCGCGGGGTGGTGCTCCTCGGCGGTGAGGAAGGCGTCCCACCACTCGTTGTCGTGGGCGACCCGGGACCAGAACGTACGGGTGACCCAACGGACCCGGCCGCCGCCCTCGCCGCTCTCGCCACCGCCGCTCAGGCACCGCACACGCCGCAGGTGACCGGCAGCCCCCAGCGCCCGCAGCGCACTGCTGACGGCCATCTGCCCGTACAGCGGCAGGTTCCTGGCCAGCGACTTGATGTCCATCACCGCACCGTCCGGCAGCGCGTCGACGTAACCCGCGATGTGCCGCTCACGTTCGGGCAGAAACGCGAAATCACCTTCGAGCGGCGGACGTTGCTCCGGAACGGAACGCTTTCCGTAACCGGGCCGGGCCTTCGGATGAAAGGCCGAATGGGGGAGCAGGGATGCGGGCGCGCGCAGGGCACGGCTAAGGTTCACAACAGCCACGGGATCGCTTTCTAAGGTGTTCGATCTTGGGGTCAGACCCCGGCCGGTGCGTCTAACACCGCGTCCGGGGTCGTTACGTTGGGCACCGTAAGCACCCGCAACTCCGCGCCGCAAGTCGGTCAAAATTAGTCATACTTGCTCGCCGTAACGGGTCTGGGAGGGCGGGAAGGTTTCCCCGACCCCCTTGTTTCCCCCATCGGTTGACCAACACCGCTCGAATCCCGACGCCCGAAGCCCGAAGCTCAAGCCCCGCCCCCAAGCCCCCTCCCATACCCACGAACGAGTGAACAAGCCCTCCCCGAGACTCGAAAGCCGAATCCCGACTCTCGAAGCTCGGGCTCAGAGCTGAGCATCATGCGGCGGATGAACGGCAGGTCGGCGGGGTCCGGGTCGCGGATCTGGGTGGCGCCCAGGTACGAGGAGTACGTCGCGGAGTCCTTCAGGACCCGGACCACATCCGCGTGCCGGGTGACCGCCCAGAAGCCGGGGCCCGCGGGCCAGCCGAGCACCTCCGGTTCCTCCTGCCACGCCACGGGGTGGTGGTCGCGCAGGAGGCGGTAACGGTCGTGGGGGATGCCCCGGCCGTACAACCGCGGGTCGAAGACGTCCGGCACGGGAACAGGGGCAGGCGCGGAACCGCTCACGCGCCCTCGCCCGCGTCCGCCCGCAGGAAGTCCTCCACCACGCGGATCAGGTCGAGCGGGGACTCGTCCATCGCGTAGTGGCCGCACGAGGGCAGCTCCACCAGTTCGGCCCGCGGGAACCAGCGCATCCAGGTGGCGCGCTGCAACTCGGCGGACAGCGCCGGGTCCAGCGCGCCCACGACGGCCAGCGCGGGCACGGGTGAGCCTTCGACCTGCTCGTGGAAGTCCTCACCCGCCCAGGAGTCCAGCCAGGCCCGGAACGCCTTGGCGTCGCTGCGTTCGAGCGAGCGGCGCACCATGCGGTCCAGCCAGCCCGCCGGGCGTCGGCCTCCGGTAGTGATGTCGAGGATGATCCGCCGATTCTGCGGGGCGTGCGCCGCCCCGGCGAACAGTTCCCACTGCTCGGGCGGGAAGGGAAGACCGGAGGCGGGGACGGGCGAGACCCCGACGATCCTGCGCACCCGGTCCGGTGCGGCGGCCAGGGCCCGCTGGACGACGGAGCCGCCCATCGAGTGGCCGATCAGCGAGAACCGTTCCCAGCCGAGCCGGTCGGCCAGCGCGATCACGTCCTCGGCCCCCTCGGCCGTCGTGTACGCGCCGCCCGCGTCCCTGGCCTCGCCGTATCCCCGCAGGTCCACCACCGCGTACTGGAACGAGGCGAGGTCGAGGTCCGGCACCACGGGGGCATACGCGGAACGGTCGGCGAGCCAGCCGTGCACCGCGATCACCTTGTGCGGTCCGTCGCCGTGCAGTTCGTGGGGCAGAACGAGCGTTGCGGTCACACCGGCTCCCGTCACCGTACGGAGAGGGCCGGGGCGGTTCGCCCGTCGGCCCCGACCACGGTCGCGCCAACTCCGGCTCGGCGCAAGGGCACACACCGGCCGGGCGGGGCCCCGCGCCTCACGTCAGCAGCTCCAGGTACGGCCCGAACTCCGAGGCCAGCGTCAGCCGGCCCAGTTTCTGGTACTCGCGCTGGACCGCGTGGATCAGGGTCGCCATCGTCACCGGCCCGTCCGTGTCCGCCGCCAGGTAGGCGGCCGTCACTGCGATCGAGCGGATGTTGCCGCCCGCCAGCTCGAAGTTCTCCGCGCAGAAGTCCAGGTCCAGGTCCCGCCCCCGGGGAAGCACCGGCCCCAGGCAGCGTTCCCACAGCAGGAGGCGCTGTTCGGGGTCCGGGACCGGGAAGTCGACGACCAGGTCCAGACGGCGGGTGAAGGCGTCGTCCAGGTTGGCCCGGAGGTTGGTGGCGAGGATGGCCAGGCCGTCGAAGGACTCCATGCGCTGGAGGAGGTACGCGCTCTCGACGTTCGCGTAGCGGTCATGGGCGTCCTTCACGTCCGAGCGTTTGCCGAAGATCGCGTCCGCCTCGTCGAAGAGGAGGACCCCGTTCACGCCCGCGGCCTCGGAGAAGATCCGTTCCAGGTTCTTCTCCGTCTCGCCCACGTACTTGTCGATCACCGTCGCCAGATCGACCGTGTAGAGGTCCAGGCCCAGGTCCGCTGCCATCACCTCGGCGGACATCGTCTTGCCGGTGCCGGAGTCGCCCGCGAAGAGCGCCGACACGCCCCGGCCCCTGCCGCCTCCGGGGCGCATGCCCCACTCCCCCAGGACCCGGTCGCGGTGGCGTGCGCGGGCGGTGAGTTCGCGGAGCTGGGCGTGGGTGTCCGGGGGGAGGACGAGGTCGTCCCAGGTGACGGAGGGTTCGATGCGGCGGGCCAGCCGGTCCAGGCCCGCCGCGTTCTGGGCGCGGGCGCCCTGGCGGACGTGGTCGGCGGTGAGGGTGCCGCCGTCCAGATGGGTGGTGCGGGCGGCGCCCCGGGCGGCGCGGGTGATCTGTTCCGGGGTGAGGAGGAACGGCGAGAGCAGCCGGTCCACGTCGATGGTTCCGGGGACGGGGGCGGCGTACGCGTCGGTCCAGAGGGCGGCTCTGGTCGCGGGTTCCACGCGGGGCGCGTGCAGCAGGAGGGGCGGGGCGGCGGACCAGGACGCGTCCCAGGGCGCCCGGCCCACCAGGATCGTGGGGACCGGGGTGCCGGTGAGGAGCCGCAGGAGCTCCGGGTGCTCGCGGCAGACCGCGTCGAGCGGGGCGCAGACCACCCCGGCGCCGGTCAGCCGGGCCTCGCGAACCAGGGAACGGACCGCCTCGGCGGGGGCCGGGTCCTCGGCCAGCCGCGCCAGGTCCAGGCCCAGGACCCGATGGCCCGCGAGGGTCAGCGCGGAGGCCGCGAGGGCCGTGCCCGCGCCGCCCTGGTCCTCGCGCAGATAGGCGGGCGAGGCGCCGTGGGCGAGGGCCGCCGCCAGCGGGGCCGGGTCGCCGACCCCCGGTACGGCGTGCCAGGGGGCGAGGAGACCGGTCAGGCGCGGGTCGGCGGTGTCGTCGCCCAGGAGGTGCGCGGTGACGCGGTCGGGGACGCGGAGCGCACGGCTCAGGAACGGGCGGTCCAGGTCCTCGACCAGGAGGAGGCGGCCCTCGCGGAGGGGTGCGAGGGCCGCCAGCCGGCCGCGTGCCTCCTGGTCGGCGGGGGACAGCCCGCACAGGCCCAGCGCCAGGCCGATGGACGGGCGGCGGCGGGTGACGTCGTCGTTCAGGTAACCGTAGAACGCCTCGAAACGGTCGTCGAGATCCGGTACGAGCGTGATGAGGAGGATCTCGACGTCGAGGGGGGTGAGGCCGAACTCGTCCGCCAGGGACGTCAGTCTGGACCGTTCCCCCGACGCCTCACCAAAGTCCGGCCCCACCGGCATTCCACCGGAGTCCGGCCCCACCGGCACCTCACCAAAGTCCGGTCCCGTCGGCACTTCACCGGAGTCCGGGACGGGGGACGGATAGGCGCGGGCCTCGTCCGCGTCCAGCAGGCGGGCGATGTTCTCGTCCGTGAGGTAGAGGCCGCGGAAGGCGTCGTCCGGGTCCGGATCGGTGAGCCGGCGGGCCTCGACCGCTCGTCGGATGCGCTGCTCCACCGCCACCGCGCGGGCGAGGAGGTGGCGCAGGTTCGGGTCGCCCGGGGTGGTCATTCCGCGCTGTCCTCCGTAGTGGTCGTTCCGCGCTGTGCCTCGTACGGGTCTTCCGCACTGTCCTCCGCACGGGCCGCACGGATCTCCGCACTGTCCTCCGCACGGGCCGCACGGATCTCCGCGCTGCCCTCCGCACGGGTCGTACGGGTCGCACGGGTCGTACGGGCCTTCCGGGTCTCCGTGATGCGGAGGGACAGGCCGCGTCGTCGGTCCGCATCACGCGCGCGCGACGCGGTGTCCCCGCCCGGTCGTCCCGGGCGGCCTCCGTACACCGGGAGGCCCCCGCGCCCCGGCATCGGTTCCGATACGGGCTCGGCCCTCTCGGGCACGTCCCCGAAGCGGGCCAGCACCCCCTCGTCCCCGACCGGCGGACCGGCCACATAGCTCGGCGAGGCGGTCACCGGCACGCTGACCACCAGGTCCAGCGAGGGCTTCAGCTCCCCGCCCAGCGCGCTCCACACATCGGCGAACGAGCGGTCCTCCGGCGGCGGCAGCGCGATCGACATCGGGACGGGCGCCCCGATCTCGGCCAGAGTGCCCGTCAGCCGCTCCGGCGGCAGCGCCTCGTGCCGCAGCAGACAGCCGAGCAGCGACGAGAGCAGCCGGTGCTCGTCCTCCGGGCGCTTGGTCCATGCCGTGATCAGGTACGACAGCTTGAAGAAGCGGGGCGGGCGGCGGCGCGCGACGATCACGCCGCGCTCGTCGTAGTCGTTGTGCAGGCCCCGCTCGCGCCTGCGCATGTCCTCGCGGATGTCGTAGAGGTACAGGTTGACCATGGGCGCGTTGACCTTCGCCGCCCACTCCCGGGTCGGGGCGTCGAAGACCACCGCGATCTGGCCGCCTTCGAGCACCTCCGACCTGATCAGGGCCCGCAGTACGTCGTCGACCTCGTGGATCACCTGATCACTCCCGTACGGTCACCGGCGCTCATGCGCGGCCCGCGAAGTCCGGTGGCTGCAGATTGCGCTGGACCACCAGGACCGGCTTCTGCAGCCGGTCGATGTCCCGGGTGTCCACGCGGAGCTTCCGCGGACCGAGCTTGTCCTTGCGCAGGACCGGTATCTGGACCTCGAAGGTGCCGTCGCGTCCCACGATCGCACCGGACATCTCGGCGGTGATCCCGATGTTCCACGTGAAACGTACGGTCTGCCCCGGCGGATAGTCCTTGCCGCGCGCCAGGACCACCTGACCCGGCTTGACGACCTGGGGCGTGACGGTCAGCGAGGGTTTCAGCACGCGCAGCCGGTCGGTGTCCCGGTTGTCGGCCTTCCGACGGTCCGGCAGCGTGCCTCGCACGGTGGCCCGTACGTCACCGGTGATCGCCGCCTCGTACGTCGCCGTCTGGGTCACCACGAGGCGGCCCCCGGCCGGGACGGTGCACGGAGCGGCGGCCGTGCACCGGGACAGGGCGGGCAGGCTGCGGTCCTTCGCCCTGGACGGTTTCGGCCAGGTGGAGCCGAGGACCACCCCGGTCGCCGGGTCCGGGCCGGCGTTGGTGAGGGTGAAGCGTGCACGGGCCGGACGGCCGGTGTACGTACGGTCCGGGCCGACGTCCACCTTCACCGCCACGTCCGCCGAGGGCGGCACGGGGGCTTCGAGCACCTCGATCTCCGCCGTGTCCGTCCCCGTGTTGCCCGCCGAGTCGGTCGCCGAGCAGGTCACCGTGGTGCGGCCGACCGGGAAGAGCGAACCGGAGGCGGGGGTGCAGGTCACCGGGAGCGTGCCGTCGGTGGCGTCCTGGGCGGTGGCCCCGTACGTCACGCGCGCGCCCTCGTCGTCCTTGGCCCGGACGGTCAGGTCGTCCACGGTGACGACGGGCGCGTCGATGTCGTTCACGTCGATGTGGATCTGTTCCTGGAAGTCCGGGTCGGCCGCGGCGGCCGGGCCGATGGTGTCCGTGCCCGGGGCCTGGGTGCCCATCAGGAACTGGACGGTGCAGCTCAGCCGGGTGCCCTGGGGCGCGTCGGCGGAGACGTCGATGTTCTCCGCGAAGTGCGCCGCTTCCCCGCTGGTGAGCCGCTGGGTGGGCGGTTCGAGGCTGATGGACAGATGCGGATCACAGTTGTCCAGGCGGTAACTCACGTTGGTGGGGAGGTTGCTGAGCCCCTCGATGATGGCGTCCACGACGTCGTTGCCTTCGATGCCTTCGAGCATCCGGCCGTTGGTGGCGGCCACCAGGCGCCGGGCCTGGTCCGGCGGGTGTTCTTTGTCGTTGGGGTACTGGGGTATGCGGCCGTTTCCGTTGAGGCCGTCGCCCTTGTCGCTGGTCAGACCGACCGCGATCAGCCGCACCCCCGCGTCCTGAAGGGCGAACTCGGCCTCGCTGAACGACCGGCCGTTGCTGGGTTCGTGACTGGAGGCGTCACCGACCAGCACGACAACGGGGCTGGAGTCGGGGCGGAACACGGTCTTCCCGTCACCGCCGTTGGCCAGCTTCCACAGGGCGTAGATCCAGTCCTCGGGCGGACCGATGCTGTAGGCGCCCATGTCGGCCTTGAGCTGGTTGACGCCCGTCTGCACCTCGCCCAGGTCGTAGGTCAGCCCTTGCAGCACCTTGAAGCCGGCCTCGGGCGGGTCCGCCTTCTCGTCGCCGAAGGTGGCCACGGCGAAGCGCGAATCCTCCTGCTCGTCACGGATCGCCTTCGTGATCTCGGGGATCCGTTCCTTCACCCGCCGGATGGGGACATCCATGCTGCCCGTGCCGTCCACCAGCAGGATCACGTCCGGCCTCGGCGGAATCGCCGGGGTACGCACCTGCTTGTCCACGCCCGTGGAGCCGCCCGGGTCGACCGCGTCGGTGAACTCGGCCGGGGTGACCCAGGGTTCGGGCACCGCGACCGTCGGCACCCCGGGCGTGACGGCCGATCCGGGAGCGATCCCGGTCGCCACGAGAAGCAGCACGAGGGCCGGGACACGGAACGCGGCAGGAGTGCGGCGCGAAGCAGACGGCCGGGAGCGAAGTCGGGGCCGGGTCCAGGACCAAGACCGAGGCCGAGGCCGGAGTCGAGGCCGGGCCGGCCGACCCGGCCGCGGTCCCCGCTGAAGTGGCTGGAACCAGCGCACGGAAGTCCTCCCCCACCCTCGCCGACCGGCATACCGGACCTCACGGTCCCGCAGGCGCGGCCCGCGCACAGCGGTGCGGGAGTCACATCCCTGGGTAGGCCCCGCTGCACGAAAGGGCAACGGGGCCTACCACGGGACCTGCCGAAGTACCGCCCGCACCCGCGTGGACGGGCGCGCGGACAGGCGTGCGGGCGGGTGTGCAGATGGGGGTCAGATCAGCCCCTGCCGCATCGCGTACGCCACCGCGTGCGACCGGTTCCGCAGCTGCAGCCGGGTCATCACCGAATGCAGCACGTTCTTGATCGTGCGCTCGGAGTAGGCCAGCTTCGTCGCGATGTCGGCAGTGTCGTACCCCTCCGCGACCAGCCTCAGCACATCCACCTCACGCGCCGCGAGCCCGGTGAAATGCAGCCCGCGGGGGCCGAGCACCTGTCCCTGGAGGCGGCCCACCTCCTCCAACAGTCTTCCCAGCAGGTCGGAAGGAAGATGGCCCTCGCCCCGCGCCACCGTCCCGATGACCTGCACCAGATGCTCCGGAGTCGCCTCGGAGCGCCTGACCACACCGGCGACCCCGCACTCGGCGGCGCTCACCAGTTTCTGCTCGTCGATGTCCGTGGTGACCAGGACGGTGCGCGAGGTGCTGGTGCGCTGGATGTGGCGCAGCATCGTCAGCACTTCCTCGTCGACCGCGTCCACGACGACAACAACAATCTGGGGGGAGGCATCGCCTTCCCCCCATTCCGTGACACTTACCTCGGGTCGGGTACGTAACTGGCTGGCCACGCCCGCCTGCGAAATCGGGTCCTGGGCTCTCAACGCGACAGTTGTTCGCTCCATGGCAATGCTCCCCCTGGGCAACAGCCATGACGTCACAGCGAACACAACCGACACGGCTGTTTTCGTATGCCTCAATCATCTGAGGCGGTCAAAAGATGCCCGCGTATCCCTACAGGGAAACAAGAAAGCCGATCCGGGCACAGAATCTGCCCGGAAGTGTTCCTTCCCGGCCGATGGCGGCGTTCTGCGGCGATCCTACGGTGCGCCCTATGAGTCTCACGGCAAGCCTCGACGATTCGTCCGTCACCGCCGCACCGGGCGAGGAGACGGCCATCCCCCTGCGGATCCTCAACTCCGGCAGCACCGTCGAGGAGTACCGCTTCGAGGTGGTCGGCGCGTGCGCCGCCTGGTCGACGGTCGAGCCGGCGACCCTGTCCCTGTATCCGGGCGACTCGCAGACGGTCTCCTTCGTGCTGCGCCCGCCCCGCGATTCGACCGTGCCCGCGGGGGACACGCCCTTCGGGATACGGGTGGTGCCCACCAGCGAGCAGGGCGACACGGTGGTGCCCGAGGGTCGGGTGACCGTACTGCCCTTCATCGAGACGACCGCCGACCTGGTGCCGCGCAGTTCGCACGGCGCCTGGCGGGGCCGGCACCGGATCGCCGTGGACAACCGGGGAAACGCCCCGGTCACGGTACGGCTGGGGTCCCGGTCGGGTACGGAACGGGCCCGGGTCTCGTTCGCCTCCGACGAGCTGCGGATCGAGGCCGGCCGGGCGGAGTTCGGGAAGGTGCGGATACGACCGGCCAAGCGCGTGTGGCGCGGCACGGCGGTCACGCACCCCTTCCAGGTGGTCGCCACCCCCGATGTGGCGGAGGGTCAGGAACCGGCCGCCGCGGTGCTCGTGGACGGCTCCTACCAGCAGGAACCGATCCTGCCGCGCTGGCTGCCCCGGGCCCTGATCACCGCGGCCGTCCTGCTGATCGCGCTGGTCGGGCTCTGGTACGCGCTGCTGCGCCCCACCGTGAAGTCGGCGGCCCGGGAAGCGGTCACGCCGGACGTGGTCCGGTCCGCCGCCGCGGCCGACAAGAGCAAGGCCCCGGAGAAGGGTTCCTCGGCCGGGACGGGGTCGGGCGGCGGCGACTCCTCGGGGGCGAACGGGGGCTCGCCGAAGCCCAGCCCCTCGTCGAGCTCCGACGGCTCGTCGGACGCCGCGGGCACGGCCCCGACCAGTGCGCAGGTGCAGGTCAGGGACTCGGTGGGTGGCGGGTCGAACACTTCGACGGCGCTGCAGGTGCCCGCGGGGCACACCTTCCGGCTGACCGACATCGTGGTCCAGAACCCGCAGGGCGACGCGGGAACGCTCGTGGTCTCCTCCGGCCGGGACGCGCCCGTGCTCCGGCTGGCGCTGGAGAACTTCCGGGACTCCGACTACCACTTCGTCACGCCGATCCTGGTCCCGGCGGGCGGCAAGGTCACGATGACCGTCGACTGCCACAAGGTGGGCAAGCCGGTGAACGCCCCGACCCCCTCGCGGTGCGCGGAGTCCCTGTTCCTCGGCGGCACGATGAAGACGGACACGGCGGACTGACGCGGCAGGCGGGCCGAAGTCCCGAACCTGCGCACCGAACGGACACGGCGGGCGGACCGCGAGGTGCCGCAGCCCGCCCGAAGCCCCGTCACTCGGGCGGGACCTCTTCCTCCTCGGTGCCCTTCTTCTCCCGCTGGACGAACGAGCCCTGCACGTCGGCCGGTTGCTCGTCCTCGTCCTCCGTCGCGGCCCGCTGCACGGCGGGCGCCGGGGCGGCGGCCGGACCCGCCGTCGCGGGCGGGGCCGGATCAGAGGCCGGGGCCGGGTCCGAGAGCACCCGGTCGGCGTTGGCCACGGCCTCCCGCTCGAACCGGTCGGAGGGGTCGCTCACCCGGATGCCGCCCGGCGCCTCCGTACCCTCCACCGGGCCGTTGCGCTGCTGGATCACATGGGTCAGCTCATGGGCCAGCGTGGTGCGGCCCTGCGACGAGGACGGGTCGTAGGCGTCCCGCTGGAAGACCACGTTGTTGCCGACCGTGTACGCGTGGGCGCCCACGCCCTTCGCCGACTCGTGCGCCGCGGAGTCCGTATGGACGCGCACGTCGGAGAAGTCCGCACCCATCCGCTGCTCCATGTCGACACGGGTGTCGGTGTCCAGGGGCTGCCCTCCGCCGGAGGAGACCACGTCGTGCACGGGGGAGCGTTCCTCCTGCTCCTCCTCCTTCCGCTGGATCATCGCCCCCACGGCACTGTTTCCGACGGCGCGCTGAAGCACGCTCATGCCGCCGGTCCCGACCACATCGGACCGCCCCGCGGCTGCGGCACGGTAGAGGTGCGGGGTGTCCGCCGCCCCCCGCTCCTCGGACGCCCTCGGCGCGTGCAGCGCCTCGTCGTGGTCGTGGTCGTGATCATGTCCGGGATCCCGCTCGTGGTCGTGCTCCTGGTCCCATTCCTGTGCGTGCATCGTCATCTCCCCTGACCGCGCCCCCGGTCGAGGGCACGTCGCGATGGCCTCACCACTCCACCTTCACGACGGGCCGACGCCCCGTCCAGCCCGGACCCCGTCGGCCGGGGGCAGCCACCACTGCCCCTTCGGGCACCGGGATCGCGACAGGACGGGGCACCGTGCTCGCCCAGGACCGTGATCACCGCCCGAAGACGGGGTCGCACTGCCGCCTCTCGAACCACTGCTCTTCGAACTGCTGCCCGGCGTCGACTCCGCGCCGGAACCGTCACCCTCGTCCGGAAGCACGCCTTCCTCCCGTGCCGCCGCCCTCACTCGTCCCGGACCCCACCCCGGAATGGCCGCAATGGGTGCTTTTGCGGAGTTGCCGCCGACGGCGCAGTGCCACCCCGCGGCTGCGCCCGGAGGCTCCTGCCCGGTAGGCTTTCCGTGTGATCTTCAAGCGCATCGGAAATGGGCGGCCTTATCCCGACCACGGCCGGGAAAGCACCCGGCAGTGGGCGGACGTCGCGCCGCGCCCGGTCCGCCTCGATCAGCTGGTTACCACCAAGGGCAATCTGGACCTCGAAACCCTCCTCGCCGAGGACTCGACGTTCTACGGCGACCTGTTCGCGCACGTCGTGAAGTGGCAGGGCGACCTCTACCTGGAGGACGGTCTGCACCGCGCGGTCCGCGCCGCGCTCCAGCAGCGCCAGGTACTGCACGCCCGCGTACTCGAACTCGGCTGACCGGAGCGGGCTTCCGCCCCCGGCCCCCGGCCACCGCCCCTCGGGCAGGCCCGTACGTCCCGCGAGACATACGGGCCACGAGACGTACGGACCACGGCGGCTGCACGCCTCCGCGGACCCCCGGGGTTCGTTCGGGTGCTTTCGCACTCGGACGGGCGCGATCCATTGATCATTTAGTAGGCATCATCACCGGGTCGCACTACGCTGCGCCCATGAGCATGCTCACTCCCCCCGGCATGGGCGGAAAGTACCGCATCACGGGTGACAAGTACCCCCGGATGCGCCGCCCCCGGCGTCGCGGCAAACTGATCCTCGCTGCCACCGCTTCCGTGGTCGCTCTCGGGCTGGCCGGCTGGGGAACGATGCAGCTCATCGATGTCTTCACCGGCGGCGACCCGAAGGCCAGTGCCGCCGACCACAAGACGGACTGCCCGTCCGCCAAGCCGTCCGCACCCGCGAAGGTGCTGCCGAAGCCCGCGAAGATCACCGTCAACGTCTACAACGCGACGCCCCGCAGCGGGCTCGCCAAGAAGGCCGCCGACGAACTGAAGAAGCGCGGTTTCACCATCGGCAAGGTGGGCAACGCCTCGGCCGCGTACGACAAGAAGGTCCCCGGCCCCGGAGTGCTGCTGGGCGCCCCGTCGGCGACGAGCGGCTCGTTCCCGGTCCTCGGTACGCAGTTGCAGGGCGCCACCCCGAAGACGGACGCCCGCAAGACGGCGGACGTCGACCTGATCCTCGGTACGAAGTTCAAGGCGTTCAACACGCCGCAGTCGGCCGCCGCAGCCCTCGCCGCCCTGACGAAGCCGGCTCCCGCCCCGTCCTGCTGACGACCACCCTGCCGCCGACCGTCCTGACCGACAGCCGGCCCGCCGACGGTCACCGGGCCCTCGGCCGTCCTGATTCCGTTCCCCATGCCGTGGCGGGGGCCGGTGCGCGCCGGGGGCGCGCCACGAGTTCGCCGCCGCAATTGGGGCGCATGTTCCGCATGAGGTCGCTGCAGGGCACGCAGAAGGTGCACTCGTACGAGCAGATGCGGGCGGCCGCGTCCTGCGGCGGCACCGCGCTCCCGCACCGTTCGCAGCGGTCGCGCATCTCCAGGGCCACGGCTCTCCCAACGGGGCCGGGCCGCCCGGCCTGATCGACCGAACAGCCCGGATGTTTCGGACACATCAAAAAAATCCGCCGACACTGCCGGGACCGGCGGTCCCGAACAGTGCCGGCGGAGTGAGTCCTGTCGGTCGGTCAGTCCACCGTGCCGTACATGCGGTCGCCCGCGTCACCGAGCCCCGGAACGATGTAGCCGTTCTCGTTGAGCCGCTCGTCGACCGCGGCGGTGACCACGGTCACCGGCGTACCGGCCAGCTCGCGCTCCATCACCTCGACGCCCTCGGGCGCCGCGAGGAGCACGACCGCGGTGACGTCGTCCGCGCCGCGCCCGATCAGTTCCTTGATGGCCGCGACCAGCGTGCCGCCGGTGGCCAGCATCGGGTCCAGGACGTACACCTGGCGGCCCGAGAGGTCCTCCGGCATCCGCGTCGCGTACGTGGACGCCTGGAGCGTCTCCTCGTCGCGGATCATGCCCAGGAAGCCCACCTCGGCGGTCGGCAGCAGTCGCACCATGCCGTCGAGCATGCCGAGGCCTGCCCGCAGGATCGGCACGACCAGCGGGCGCGGGTGCGACAGCTTCACGCCGGTCGTCGGGGTGACCGGGGTGTCGATGTCGACCTGTTCGGTGCGCACGTCCCGGGTGGCCTCGTAGGCGAGCAGGGTGACCAGCTCGTCGGCGAGCCGCCGGAAAGTCGGGGAGTCGGTGCGCTTGTCGCGCAGGGTGGTGAGCTTGTGCGCGACCAGTGGATGGTCGACGACGTGGATCCGCATGCGTTCAACAGTAACCGGGCCCCTCCGCACTCGTGCGCTGGCATCAACCACACGTTCGGAGGGAAGGTGGGGGCATACCGGACCCAGCCTTGGGGTGATGAGCCGATGCCCGACGCGGAAAAGTCGAAGCGGGACCAGCCTGACGCACCGGCCCCGCAGGACACACAGGTCCCGCAGGACGATCAGGAGAGCGACGCGGCGCGCCGCAGGAGGCGTGCCCAGTTCCTGCGCGAGCTGCACGAGGCGAAGGCACTCCGCGACCGGGTCCAGCCACGCCGGGCCAGGGCCGCCCGGATGCGTCAGGCCATGCGCATGCGCACCTTCCGCTGGTGACAGGGCCGTGCGGCGCACACCCTCCCCTGGCGACCCGGACCGTGCGGCGCACACCCTCCCTGGTGAGCCCAATGGCCGCTCGTGTCCCCCTGCTGGCGGCGTCCGACAGAACTGATGGCCGACTCAACGGCCGAACTCCTCTCGCAAAGCCCATGTTTCTGCCACGATTCCGATGGGCGGGGCACAGGACAGCCGGGCCACCGGATGCCCTCCCGCCGGACCGACACCCCTAAGACAAGTGGGAGAGTCACGGTGTATTTCGCCGCACTGCTCGCGCGCACCGAAGACGGGTGGGAAGCGAGCGACACGGAACTCGACGATGTGGAGACCCTGTCCGACCTGACGGATCTGGCCCGCGACGCCTCGGCGGACGAGGACACGGTGCTCGTCTTCATCGAACAGGAGGACGCCTGGTTCGGCGTCGTCCGGGTGGACGGTGAGGACGACCCCCGTATTTTCGTCTCGGACGCCATTGCCGCCGCCCGCTCCTCCTACGGGGAGATCCTGCTCACCGACGAACTGCTCGGCCGCGAACCCGGGGCCGAGGACACGATCGCCGCCCTCGAGGAGCTCGTCGGCCTCGACGGCACGGAGGACGGCGACCCGGACACCGCCCCCGACAACAACACCGACACCGACACCGACACCGATACCGACACCGATACCGATGACGGATTCGACGCCGACGCCGTACCGGCGGGGCCCCTCGGCGACACCCGGATCCTGGCCGACCTCGGACTCCCCGAGGCGGAACTTCTGATGCTGCGCACGGACGCTCTGGCGGAGATCGCGGACGCGCTGGGCGCGGCCGAGGTCCTGGAGACCGTCCGTTAAGGTCCGCGGGTGAGCGAAGCACCGCACCCGCAAGGACCGTCGGAACCGCACGACCCCGTGAGAGACCCGTGGCGGGCGCACATGCGCCGCGCCCTGGCCGAGGCCGACCTGGCGGCGCGGGCCGGCGATGTGCCGGTCGGCGCCGTCGTACTCGGCCCGGACGGCGCCCTGCTCGCCACGGGCCACAACGAACGCGAGGCGACCGGCGACCCGACCGCGCACGCCGAGGTCCTCGCCGTACGCCGGGCCGCGGCGGCACTCGGCCGGTGGCGGCTCTCCGGCTGCACCCTGGTCGTCACCCTCGAACCCTGCACGATGTGCGCGGGCGCACTGGTGCAGTCCCGCGTGGACCGGGTGGTCTACGGGGCGCGCGACGAAAAGGCGGGCGCGGCGGGCTCCCTCTGGGACCTCGTGCGCGACCGCCGCCTCAACCACCGCCCCGAAGTCATCCAGGGCGTCCTGGAACCGGAGTGCGCGAGCCTCCTGACCACCTTCTTCCGCACGCCCTGACGCCCTTCTTCCGCACCCCCTGGCACCCTCCCTCCCCCTCTCCCCACCCCCTTCTCCCACCTCCCCCGAGAACCGATTTCTGTCCACGGCCCGGGATGGTCTAAGCTCTCTCTCGGTAGCGTGTCCGAGCGGCCGAAGGAGCTCGCCTCGAAAGCGAGTGTGGGGAAACTCACCGAGGGTTCAAATCCCTCCGCTACCGCTCTTGTGAAGGGCCCGGCGCATGGCGTCGGGCCCTTCGAGTTTCTCCTCACGCATCCCCGGAACGGCCCGCCCCACCGGCACCGAGGTGCTGGAATGACCTCATGCCCTCCCCGTCCCGCCCCTTCGACACCGACCTCCTCATAGTGGGCGGAGGGCCGGCCGGCTGCGCGGCGGCCCGTACGGCGGCGAGCGTGGGCATGGGCTCGGTCCTGGTCGAGCCGGACGCCCTGTGCCGCAACCTGTACCGGATCCCGGCGCTGAACAACGTCCTCGGCGGCCACACCGAAGGCGCCTCCCTGGCCACCGCCATCACGGCGGAACTGCACGGCACCGAGCTGTGCCGCATCGAACTCGGCCGTTACGTCACCGAGTTGCGCGCCTCCGACGACCACGTCACCGCCACCCTCGACGACGGCCGCCACCTGACCGCGCCCCACGCGATCGTCGCCACCGGAGTCGGCCCTCTCCAACCCCGCGACGTCCCCTGGATCACCGCCCCGCCCGGCCTCACCCTGCCCCCGCTCTGGCGGGCCGAAGCGGAGGAGGCGGAGGGGCGCACCCTCCTCGTCCTGGGCGGCGACCGCCCGATCGGCACGTTCCTGCGCGCCCACCCGGACACCGATACGCGCCTGCTGGTGGCGTACCCGGCGGCCGACGACTACAAAGTCGAGGAGATCCGCGACGACCCCCGCGTCACCCTGCTCCCCACCGAACATCTGACGCTGCACCCGTCGGACACCATGTCCGTGACAGCGGGACTCCTGGACCGGAACGGCAATCGACACCCGCTGAGCGCCGACGACGTGTTCCTCACCCTCGGCAGCACCCCCGCGTCCCCACCCGGAGACCTGATCCACGCCCCCTCCGGCTACTGCCCTCCCACCACCCAGCACCCTCGCCTCATCGTCGCCGGCAACCTCCGCTCGGCCCGCTACCAACGCATCATGACGGCCATGGGCTCCGGCAGCGAGGCCGCACTCCAGGCCTACTACACGGCGCGGGACCTGTCGGCCGGGGGCACGGGGTGAACGGGACGTACGGGACGCCTCGGGCGCACGGGGTGAACTTGACCCACACCTTGTTCTCGGCGACCTCTGGTGGTCCCCGTGCGTGCGGAGGTGGTCCCGTGCTCCTGGTTGCGGTCGCCGAGCCCGCAGGGTGGGCCCCGCTGGCGGGCGGGGAAGAACGGGGCGGGGGAAGCGGTATCGGGGGGACAAGCCGCTTCCCCCGGGGAACTGGGCTCTCGGGGCCCTGGCGCGGTCAGGGGGGATCTCGCGGTGGGGTCCCGTGGTGAGGGCCTGTTCCCGCCCTTCGGGTTCCTGCCGGACCCGTCGGGCTCACTCCCCATCCTGCTGCGCCGGAGATGGCCGGCGGGCGGGCGAAGGGCCTTGATCGGGGGGTCCTTCGTCCTTAAAGGTCGTGTGAGGGGCGGAATCCTCACGGGGGTCCGGTCATACGTACGGATAGAATCGCCCGACTGCACAGGGGATCGAAGGGGAGGCAGGGGCTGATGGTGCAAGCGAAGAAGATAGCTCTCTACGTGATAGTCGTCTTCGTGCTGTACACGATCATCACCTCTCCGGCACGGGCGGCCGATCTGGTCCAGGTAGGGTTCGAAGGCGTTTCGAGTGCCGCGCAGGGCGTCGGCGATTTCATGTCCGCGCTCGTGAATTAGGAGTACCCCCATGATCCGCCACCTGGTCCTGTTCAAGCTGAACGACGGCGTCGAGCGGGACGAGCCGCGGGTCGTGGCCGGGGCGCAGGCCTTCCGCGAGCTGGAGGGGCAGATCCCCGAGCTGGAGTTCTGGGAGTGCGCCTGGAACATCACCGACCGGCCGATCGCCTACGACTTCGCCATCAACTCCGCGGTCGCCGACGAGGACGCCCTGAAGCGGTACATCGAGCACCCCGCCCACCAGGCCGCCGCCGGGCAGTGGCGCGAGTTCGCCACCTGGGTGATCGCCGATTATCCGTTCTGATCCGGACGGGTCGGGACGGGGCCGGGCGGATGACCCGCAGCCCAGATGAGCCCGATGAGCCCAATGGGCGATACGCCTGACGGGGCGTCGCCGCCCTCTGCCTCTCACCATCACGGTGAGAGGCTTTTTTGGCATTTAAACCAAGTTGAAACAGGTTGACCCCAACACGATGTTATACGGTGCTTGCACACAGTGGACATGTCTTGTGATGCTATGACCGCTTTTGACGGATGAGTTGACCAAAGTTGACCGCAAAGGGGTGGCCTCATCATGCCGGCCAGTACAGCGCCTCAAGTGCCTCCCCAGTCCGTCCAGGCAAGCCAGGCGGGTCAGGCAAGTCAGGTAAGTCGGACCAGTCAGGGCAGTCAGAGCGTTCTCGACGAGCGGGGCGAGGTGGCTGCGCCCGCCAGGAGTCGGGGAGCGGACACCAGGGCCCTCACACAGGTGCTTTTCGGCCAGCTCAAGGAGCTTGAGCCGGGGACCTCCGAGCACGGTCGGGTACGGGCGGCGCTCATCGAGGCGAATCTCCCCCTCGTCCGGTACGCCGCGGCGCGCTTCCGCAGCCGCAACGAGCCGATGGAGGACGTCGTCCAGGTCGGCACGATCGGGCTGATCAACGCCATCGACCGGTTCGACCCCGACCGCGGCGTCCAGTTCCCGACGTTCGCGATGCCGACCGTCGTCGGCGAGATCAAACGATACTTCCGCGACAACGTGCGGACCGTCCACGTCCCCCGTCGGCTGCACGAGCTCTGGGTGCAGGTCACCGGGGCCACCGAGGACCTGACGACCGCCCACGGCCGCTCCCCCACCACCGCCGAGATCGCCGAACGGCTGAAGATCTCCGAGGACGAGGTGCTCGCCTGCATCGAGGCGGGGCGCTCGTACCACGCGACCTCGTTGGAGGCCGCCCAGGAGGGCGACGGGCTGCCCGGACTGCTGGACCGGCTCGGCTACGAGGACCCCGCCCTCGCCGGGGTCGAACACCGCGACCTCGTCCGGCACCTGCTCGTACAGCTCCCCGAACGCGAACAGCGCATCCTCCTGCTGCGCTACTACAGCAACCTGACGCAGTCACAGATCAGCGCCGAACTGGGCGTATCCCAGATGCATGTGTCAAGACTGTTGGCCAGAAGCTTTGCCCGACTCCGATCCGCAAACAGGATCGAGGCCTAACCGGATCGGTTAGAGCTCCCCAAGTTTGTTTCGGGCGACCAGAATCCGCCACACCCCCTGTTAACTGCGCAGACGCCACAAAGACTTGTCGACTTGTCACTACAGCGTGTTGCCGACATGTGACATTCTGCGGGAACCGCGTTTGCCGTGGCCTCGCCTCCGGTATTCAGGTGGAGGCTGCGTTCCTCCGATGGTCGCGGCTCGACGCGACCGTCCGCGACCTCAAGGGGGTGGCATGTCCGAAGAACAGGGCAGCTCGAAGGTGCTCACGCTCACCAAGCACGAACCCGCACCCGCAGCGCTCACCAGCTCGCCGGAAGCCATCGACACCCGCACTCTGTCCCGCTCCCTGTTCCTGCGGCTCGCCGCGCTGGGCCCTGCCGAACCCGACGGAACGGACAGCCCGGAGCGTGCCTACGTACGGGACACACTCATCGAGCTCAACCTCCCGCTGGTGCGGTACGCCGCGGCGCGTTTCCGCAGCCGCAACGAACCGATGGAGGACATCGTCCAGGTCGGCACGATCGGGCTGATCAAGGCGATCGACCGGTTCGACTGCGAACGGGGCGTGGAGTTCCCGACGTTCGCGATGCCGACCGTCGTCGGGGAGATCAAGCGGTTCTTCCGCGACACCTCGTGGTCGGTGCGCGTCCCGCGCCGGCTCCAGGAGCTGCGGCTCGCGCTGACGAAGACCAGCGACGAGCTCGCCCAGAAGCTCGACCGGTCGCCGACCGTGCCCGAGCTGGCCAAGGCGCTCGGGGTCTCCGAGGAGGACGTGGTCGACGGGCTGGCCGTCGGCAACGCGTACACCGCCTCCTCGCTGGACTCGCCCTCCCCGGAGGACGACGGCGGCGAGGGCTCCCTCGCGGACCGGCTCGGCTACGAGGACTCGGCGCTGGAAGGCGTCGAGTACCGCGAATCGCTCAAGCCGCTGCTGGCCAAGCTGCCGCCGCGCGAGCGCCAGATCATCATGCTGCGGTTCTTCGCCAACATGACCCAGTCGCAGATCGGCGAGGAGGTCGGCATCTCGCAGATGCACGTCTCGCGCCTGCTGACCCGTACGCTCGCCCAGCTCAGGGAAGGACTCATCGCCGACTGATCACCGTGGACTCCCGTACCGGAGCACGAGGGTTCAGATTTGACGATCCGTCAGCCACACTGGCGCGATGCGACGTCAGATGCTCGATTCGAACGGCCGCCGAGGCACCGTGACAGCCGCCTCGGCGGCTGTGCTGTGTCTGGGGCTGGGTGGTGCGCTGACCGGCTGCGGCGGCGCGACGGGCGACGGCTACACAGCGGTCGGCGCGGCGGGAGCGGGTCCCGAGCGGGCTCCCGCCGGGGCGGTGGCGCCGTCGGGGAAGGTGACGCTGATCCCGCTGGACCGGGACGGCCGAAGCGACCGCGACAGGAGCGGGGGCGACGGAAACGGCGACCGGAGGACCGAGGGGCGTTCCGGGGGGCCGGAGGCCTCGCCGGGGCCGTCGGCGCGGGGCGGCGGGCCGACAGGCGGTGCGGGGGACGGCAAGGACACCGCGAGCGGCGGGGTCTCCGGCACGCCCAGCGCTCCCAGTACGCCCGGGTCCGGGAACGGGCCCCCGTCCCCCTCTCGTCCCGGCCCCGGGCCCACCACCCCGGCGGAGCCCGCCGTACTCATGGTGGGCGCCCCCGTGCGGGCGGCGGCGGACGAGCGCTGGTGCGAGAAGGTGACCGTGGAGTTCCGGAACACCGGAGGATCTCCGGCGCGCTCGGGGACGGTCACCTTCGCCACGCACATCATCGGCGGGCTGGGAATCGACTGGGGGACCATCGAGTCGAGCGGGCCGCTGCCCGCGCCGATCGACGCGGGAGCGGCGCGGACGAAGACGTACACCGTCTGCGTGGACGCCTGGCGGGTGCCCCTGGGAATGCATGTCGAGACCAGGGAGGTCACCGCCGTATCGGAGTGACGGATGGGGACGGGCGGGGCGGTAGTGGGTGGAGCGGTCCGGCTCCGGTCAGCCGAGCGCGAGCCAGGCGACCGCGCCGAGGACGACGACCACCGCGACGACCGCGGCGATCACTCCGACCTTCGGTCCGCTCGACGCGGCAGGCTGCTGCCGACGCTGCGGCTCGCCCTCGTCGACGAAGGCGCGGAACATCTGGGTGCTGCCGGCCGGGTCGTGGTTGCCCTCGGGGCCCTGCGGGGCGTGGGGGTTGTGTGCCATGGGCCAGGACCCTAGCGAACTCGGCACAACCGCCCAACCCCGGGTCCACGAAGGGCCGGAGCCGGGCCCGACGGCCGGGACGGGAAACCTCGGGACCCGGTGCGGGAGCCCCCGCGGGGGGGGCGGCACGAGAGCCTCCCGCAGGGTCGGCATGGAAGCCTCCCCCGGGGGCGGTAAAAGGGACTTCCGCAGGGTCGATACGGAAGCCCCTCACGGGTCGGCGCGGAAGCCCCCGCAGGTCGATACGGAAGCCCCTCACGCACGGGGCGCCGTGCAAAAGCCCCCCGGGTCAGCGCGGAAGCCTCCTGCCGTCGCCCCCGGCGCCCCTCCTGTGGCACGAGACACACCCGCCCCGAGGCGCCCCTCGCACGCTGCGCCTTTGACCCGCGCCCTACGGAGCCTTTTGCGTTCCTTTACTTCTGCAAGCCCCCTTTCGTTTGCCTGCAGCAACCAATGGCCCATATGGTTGCCCTAAGCAACAAGATGAGATGACGAGATGTCTGGGGGCCCCGTGGCCGCACGGAGTCAGTACGAAGAACTGGCCCGGCAGCTCAGCGCCGTAGGGGCCGTCAAGCGGGGACTCGTCCGCAGTCTGCCCGCCGACTGTCCGGGCGGCTCCGCCGCCGTACTGGCCCTTCTCCAGCGGCACGGCGAGATGCGGATCAGCCGACTGGCCGAGCTGCTGGACGTCGACATGTCTGTGACCAGCCGTCATGTCGCCCACGTGGCCGAGCGTGGCTGGATCGAACGGTCGCCGGACCCGGCGGACAAGCGGTCCCGCATCCTGCGGCTGACCCCTGACGGGATCTCCGTCCTCAGCGATCTGAACCGGCGGACCACCGAGATGTTCGCCCACCACCTCTCCGACTGGTCCGACGACGAGGTCGGACAGCTCAACACGCTGTTGGCCCGGCTGCGCGACAGCTTCGCCTGTCGCGGTCCCGGTGTGAACGGCCCCGGAAAGCACGGCGGCGACCGCCGTTCCCGGCATGCCGGCAGCGACAACGACGTGCACACCCGTACACCCGTGTAACAGAAGCAAAGACAAGGAACTCAATGGCTACGACCACACCCACCGGTGTGCGGGGCGGCCACGCCAAGCACGGGGGGTCGCCCGACCCCTCGTCCGGCGCGCCGATGACACACCGGCAGATCATGGAGGCCCTGGCCGGGCTGATGCTCGGCATGTTCGTCGCGATCCTGTCGTCGACGGTCGTCTCCAACGCTCTTCCGGAGATCATCTCCGACCTCGGTGGCGGCCAGAGCGCCTACACCTGGGTCGTCACGGCCTCACTGCTGGCGATGACCGCCACCACCCCCCTGTGGGGCAAGCTCGCCGACCTGTTCAGCAAGAAGCTGCTGGTCCAGATAGCCCTCGTCATCTACGTCGCGGGCTCGGTCGTGGCCGGCCTGTCGACCAGCAGCGGCATGCTGATCGCCTGCCGCGTGATCCAGGGCATCGGCGTCGGCGGGCTCTCCGCCCTGGCGCAGATCGTGATGGCGGCGATGATCGCCCCGCGCGAGCGCGGTCGTTACAGCGGTTACATCGGTGCGGTGTTCGCCGTCGCCACCGTCGGCGGCCCGCTGCTCGGCGGCGTCATCACCGACACCAGCTGGATGGGCTGGCGCTGGTGCTTCTACGTCGGTGTGCCGTTCGCCGTCATCGCGCTGATCGTGCTCCAGAAGACTCTGAAGCTCCCGGTCGTGAAGCGTGAGGTCAAGGTCGACTGGTGGGGCGCGTTCTTCATCAGCGCCGCCGTGTCGCTGCTGCTCGTCTGGGTGACCTTCGCGGGTGACAAGTACGACTGGCTGTCCTGGCAGACCGCCGCGATGGTCATCGGTTCCGTCGTCCTCGGCGCGATCTTCGTCGCCGTCGAGACCAGGGCCAGCGAGCCGATCATCCCGCTGCGCCTCTTCCGCAACCGCACCATCACGCTGGCCTCGCTGGCCTCGCTGTTCGTCGGCATCGCGATGTTCGCGGGCACCGTCTTCTTCAGCCAGTACTTCCAGCTGGCGCGCGGCGAGTCGCCGACGATGTCCGGTGTCCTGACGATCCCGATGATCGCGGGCCTGTTCATCTCCTCGACCGTCTCGGGCCAGATCATCACCAAGACCGGCCGCTGGAAGATCTGGCTGGTCAGCGGTGGCTTCCTGGTCACCGCCGGGCTCGGACTGCTGGGCAGCATCCGGTACGACACGGAGTACTGGCACATCGCGGTCTACATGGCCGTGATGGGGCTCGGCATCGGCATGATGATGCAGAACCTGGTGCTCGCCACGCAGAACCAGGTCGCCCCGTCCGACCTCGGTGCCGCCAGCTCCGTCGTCACCTTCTTCCGTTCCCTCGGCGGTGCGATCGGCGTCTCGGCGCTGGGCGCCGTCATGGCCAACCGCGTCACCCACTACGTCAAGGACGGCCTCGCGGAGCTCGGTCCCCAGGGCGCGGCCATGGGCCACGGCGGTACCGGCGGCGGGGGCATCCCCGACCTGGACAAGCTGCCCGAGCCGTTCCGCACGGTCGTGGAGAGCGCCTACGGGCACGGGGTCGCCGACGTCTTCCTGTACGCCGCCCCGGCCGCGCTGATCGCCTTCCTGATCACGATCTTCATCAAGGAGGTCGCGCTGAAGTCGAGCACGGTGAGCGAGACCCCCGCCACCGACGAGGCCACCGCTGTCGACGGGGCCCCCGTTGCCGTCGAGGCCACCGTCACGGACCTGGTCCCCGTCGCCGCCGCGGCGGAGGCCACGGTCACTGCTGTGGAGGCCCCGGTCGCCACCCTGCGGGGCACGGCCGTGCGCGGTGTGGTCCGCGGTGCCGAGGGCGCGCCCCTGGCGGGTGCCGCCGTCACACTGATCTCGCTGGCCGGCCGGCAGCTGGGGCGCTCCGTCGCCCGGCCCGACGGCGGCTACGAGCTGGACGCGCCGGGCTCCGGCAGCTACGTCCTGATCGCGTCCGCCGACGGCTTCCAGCCGCAGGCGTCCACCGTGGTCGTCGGCGAGGAGCCGGTCGCGTTCGACATCCTGCTCTCCGGTACGAGCGGACTGGCCGGGACCGTGCGGACCGCGGAGACCGCCGCGCCGATCCGGGACGCCATGGTCGTCGTGACCGATGTGCGCGGCGACGTGCTGGCCACCGGCACGTCCGGCGAGACGGGCGAATTCGTCTTCGGGGAACTGGTTCCCGGTTCGGTGACCGTCGCGGTGAACGCCGCCGGGTTCCGTCCGCTGGCGCTGCCGGTGGAGATCGGCAGCCAGGGCGTCACCCGGATCGAGGCCGCGCTGCAGACCGGCGCCCTGGTGCGGGGCGTCGTGCGGGCCGGTGCCGCCGGGCGACCGCTGCCGGACGCACGGGTGACATTGGTGGACGCGGCAGGCAATGTGGTCGCCACCGCGACGACCGGGGAGGACGGGGCGTACGCCTTCGCCGACCTGGACGCGGGCGAGTACTCGGTCATCGCGACCGGCTACCCGCCGGTGGCCGGCGCGCTGACCGTGGCCGGTCACGGGGTCGACGGCCACGACATCGAGCTCGCCCACCCCGGCGAGTAACGGACCTCCGGCGGGCCGGCGCTTCGAGCGGAGGCGCCGACCCGCGGGTGGAAAAGGGCCCCGGTGGCGGGACGGCAGGCAGGGGACGGCCTGCCGTCGTCGCCCCGGGGCCCGACTCATGGAGTCACCGGGCGGGGCGAGCAGGGCCGGCGGGACGAGCACGACGAGCAGCAGTACGAGCAAGGAGAGCAGGGAGAGAACGGATGGGACTTCGCGCACAGGTACGGACGCGGGACGGCTGGGCGGTCCAGCACGCGGTCGTGACGGTCACCGACATGACCGGCGCGCAGGTGCTGCGGGCCGCGGTCGACGAGGACGGGGCGGTGCGGACCGACACCCCCTTCCAGGCAGGCGCGTACACGGTGATCGTCACGGCGATCGGGTACGCCCCCGCCGCCTCCACCGCCCTCGTCACGGCGAGCGGGCGGATCGAGGCAGGCACGGTGGTGCTGGCCCGCCAGGGCGGTGTGGAACTGCCGGCGCCGGGCACCTGGTCGCTGGACCCGGCGCACTCCTCGGTGTGCGCGTCGGCGCAGCACCTGGGGATCTCCAGCGTGCGCGGCCGGTTCAGCGAGTTCAGCGGCCGGATCGAGATCTCGAAGGACGTCGAGCTGTCCCGGGTGGAGGCCGTGATCGGCGCGGCCAGCATCGACACCGGCAACGGCATGCGGGACAAGCACCTGCGCTCGCCGGACTTCCTGGACGTGGACCGGTTCCCGGAGATCACGTACCGCTCGAACGGGCTGACCCCGGTCGGCCCCGACCGCTGGCTGGTCCACGGCGAACTCTCGCTGCACGGCGTGGTGCGCCCGGTGGACCTGGACCTGAGCTACCTGGGGACCGGTCCGGACCCGTGGGGCGGGGTGCGCGCGGCCTTCAACGCGACGGCTGAACTGCACCGCGAGGACTTCGCGATGAACTACAACCAGGTGGTGCGGGCGGGCATCTCGGCGATCGGTACGAAGCTGCGGGTGGACCTCGACATCCAGGCCGTGCAGGGCGAGTCCCTGCCGTCCTGACCCGGGCCGTGCGGGGCGGGCTCCCGCCGTCGGTGTCCGCGGACACCGACGGCCGACGGCCGGCAGACGGCCGACAACCGGAGACCCGGGGCCCTCGGCCGTCGGCTCTCGGCGCCGCCGCCCCCTCTACCGGTCCCGCAGCGCCTCGATGCCCGCGATGAGCAGGTCCAGGGCGACGACGAAGTCGCGGTCGCGGATCTCCTCGACCGTGTCGTCGCCGCGGGCCTCCATCAGCTCCTGCGAGGACTCCATGATCCGGCTCGCCTGCGGCTGGTCCCGGATGGTCCCCAGCGCGTACCGGTAGTACTCCTCCTGGGTCATGCCCGCGGCCGAGCTGCGCTGCGCGAAGTGCCCCTCGATGGTGCCGAATCCGTACACGAACTGGAAGACCGCGGAGAGCGCGCCGGCCTGGCGTTCCAGCGGCAGGCCCGTCGCCCGGATCACGTCCTGGATGGAGTGCGACATCAGCAGCGCGTGCGGGCCGATGTTGAGGTAGTGCCCGGCGAGCGTGGACACCCAGACGTGCCGGACCAGCAGGTTGCGGTACTCGGTCGCCAGTGCGCGCAGCCGGTCGTGCCAGTGCGCGTCCTCGCACGGGGGCGGGAGTTCGCCGAAGGCCGCGTCGAGGGCCAGTTCCAGCAGGTCGTCCTTGTTGTCCACGTACCAGTAGAGGGACATCGCCGTGACGTTCAGCTCGGCGGCGAGCCGGCGCATGGAGAACTTGGCGAGGCCCTCGGCGTCCAGCAGCCGGACCGAGGCCGCGGTGATCCTGTCCCGGTCGAGGCCGGGCTGCCGGTCCGCCTTGCGGGTGCGCGACGGTGTCGACCGGTCCAGCCACACACTGGGCCTGGCGGGGTTCTTCACGCGCTCGGTCGCGGACACCATGACGTTCTCTCCTCGTCTTGCCCGTGGGGGACCCTGCCCGTGGGGATGTTGCCCAGGGGGACATTGCCCGCGGGACGTTGTCCGTGGGACACGGAACCCTGCCTCCGGGGCGGCCCCGCCGCGTACGCCTGCGCGCGCACGTGTACGCGGTGGAACCCGCGGCAGGTCCCGCACGCCCCGTCACGATGCTATGCCGCGGCCCCGGCCGAAGCTCCCCGAGCCGTTTGCGCCCGCTCCGCACGGCGCAGGAGCAGGGCGGCGAGCAGGCCGCCGGCCAGCACCGCGGCAGCCCCGACGAGCTGGCTGGTCTCCAGCCCCGAGGCGAAGGCGTCCGTGATCCGCGCCCGTTCGCCGTCGTCCTCGGCCGAGGCGAGCGCGACGGGCAGCGAGGCGGTCCCGACGGCGGCCGGCACGAGGGCCCCGAACCGGGAGTTGAGGACCGCGCCGAGCACGGCCACGCCCAGGCCGTTGCCGAATTCGGCGAGCGTGCCGTTGACCCCGGCGCCCACGCCCGCCTTCTCCGGCGGAATGGCGCTCATGATCGCGTTGGCCATGGCGGGCATGGCGAGCGCGATGCCCACCCCCATCACGACCAGGCCGAGCAGCATCCCGCCGTAGCCGTTGCCGCCGAGCAGCGCGACGGCGGCCAGGCCCGCGGCCAGCAGGCTCATTCCGGCCGCGATCGTGACCGGCGTGCCCAGCCTGGGCACCAGCTTGGCGCCCAGGCCGGTGAGGTTGAGGGCGATGACGCTCAGTGCCAGCGGGGCGGTGCGCAGCCCGGCCTCCAGCGGCCCGTGGCCGAGGACGAACTGGAGCTGCTGGGTGAGCAGGAAGAGCGAGCCGCCCATCCCGAAGGCGACGAGGATCGCGCCCGCGACCGCCCCGATGAACTTCTCGTCGCGGAAGAAGTGCATGTCCAGCATCGGGTACGGGATGTGCAGCTCCCACAGCACGAAGCCGACGACGAAGACGATGCCGACGGCCGCGGTCAGCAGCACCCGGCCCGACGTCCAGCCGTGCTCCGGGCCGGAGATGATCGCGTACACGGTGGCCGCCATGCCGATGGTGGAGAGCAGGGCGCCGAGCAGGTCGGGGCGGTCGCCGCCGGGGTTCTTGGCCTCCGGGACGAGCCGGGCGACGGCGACCAGGCCGAGGGCCGCGACCGGAATGTTGATCAGGAAGATCGATCCCCACCAGAAGTGGTCGAGCATCACGCCGCCGACCAGCGGCCCGATGGCGAAGCCGAGCGAGCTGACGGTCGACCAGATGCCGATCGCCCTGACCCGCTCGCCGTCGTCGAAGACCTGCACGACGACGGCCAGGGTCGTGGTCATCAGCAGCGCGCCGCCGATGCCCATGCCGGCGCGGGCCGCGATCAGTTGTGCGGACGACTGGGACAGCCCGGCCACCAGCGAACCGATGCCGAACAGGGCGAGCCCCGTGATCAGCATCTTCTTGCGGCCGTAGCGGTCGGCGGAGCTGCCGGCCGTGAGCAGCAGGCCCGACTGGACGAGCGAGTAGGCGTTGATCATCCACTGCACATCGGCGGTGGAGGCTTCCAGCTCCCGGGTGAGGGAGGGGATCGCGACGTTGAGGACGGTGTTGTCCAGCAGCACGGTGAGCTGGGCGAGACAGATGACGCCGAGGATCAGCCAGCGTTGCGGATGGCTCGGCGACGAGAGGGGGCTCTGCTCTGCGGCAGTCGCCGTCATACGGGTCCCTGCTTTCTTGTACGGCGTATAGGAGGCAGCAGTCGTACACCGTACAAGACTTCTTGTACGGTGTACGACTCCTTTGTTCGCGGTACCGTGCTCGCCGCTGATCCGACAAGGGCTGGAGTGGTATGTCACTGCGTCGTCGTACGGTGGAAGTGCTCGTCGCGGCAGGGCTGGTGGGGGCCGTTCTGGCGCCTCCCGCATCGGCCGCGGAGGCGGGGGCGGGCTCGGGTTCGGGGCATGCGGTGCCGCTGCGCGTGGTGACGTACAACATCCACGCGGGCGCGGGCGCGGACAACGTCTTCGACGTGGCCCGCCAGGCCGCCGAACTGCGCGCGCTGGACGCCGATGTGATCGGGCTCCAGGAGGTCGACTCCCACTGGGGCGCCCGCAGCGAGTGGCGCGATCTGGCGACCGAGCTGGCCGAACGGCTGGACATGCGGGTGTCGTTCGCCCCGATCTACAGCCTCGATCCGCAGACCGCCGGGGCGCCCCGGCGCGAGTTCGGGGTGGCGGTGCTGTCCCGGTACCGCATCGTGAGCGCGGAGAACCACGAGATCACCCGGCTCTCCACCCAGGACCCCGACCCGGTGCCCGCCCCCGCCCCCGGCTTCGGCGAGGTGACCCTGCGGGTGGAGGGGCTGCCGGTGCACGTGTACGTGACGCACCTCGACTACCGGGCCGATCCGTCCGTCCGGGCCGCCCAGGTCACCGACACCCGGCGGATCATGGCCGCGGACGAGAACGGGGGCGGGGCGGCCGGGCCGGGGGCAGGCCGGGGGCCTGCCCGGCAGATCCTGCTCGGCGACTTCAACGCGGCGCCCACCGCCCCCGAACTCGCCCCGCTGTGGGAGAAGTTGACGGACGTCGATCCGGGCGGGCCGACGTACCCGGCATCGGCCCCGGCGCAGCGGATCGACTACGTGGCGGTGTCGAAGGACTCCGTACGGGTACGCGACGCGGCGGTGGCCGAGACGCTCGCCTCGGACCACCGCCCGGTCGTCGCGGACCTGCTGCTGCGGCGCTGAGCCCTTGAGCTCCTACGCGTCGCTCTTCGGACCGGCGGTCAGGTCGTGGTCAGGTCGTGGTCAGGTCGTGGTCAGGTCGTAGAAGGTGGCACTGCCGACCGCGACCTTCTCGAAGTTCTCCTCCACCCACGAGGAGATCGAGGACGAGGTGCTGTCGCCACCACCCATGCCGCCCATACCGCCCGTGCCGCTCGCGATGAAGTAGTGGATCCGGCCGTCCTCGACGTATTTCTTGAACTGGGAGAGCGTCGGGGACGGGTCGCTTCCGTTGAAGCCGCCGATCGCCATCACCGGCTCCTCGGTGGCGAGTTGGTAGCTCGCGGCGTTCTGCGAGCCGATGGCCGCCGCGACCCAGGTGTAGTTTCCGGCGTCCTTCTCCAGGAGCTTCTTCGCCGCGGAGCCGACGGACGAGCCGTTGAGGAGACCGCCCATGCCGCCCCCTCCGCCTCCGCCGTCTCCCTTGCCGGAACCGCCCTCGGACGTGCCGCCGGGCATACCACCTGCCATGCCACCGGGTGCGCCGCCGGGGATGGGGAAGGCGCCGGGGGTCCGGCCCTGCTGCCCGCCGGGGAAGCCACCCGGGAAGCCGCCGTCCTGGGACCGGCCCGTGCCGCCCTGCTGGTTGCCCTGGCCCGGGGGCCGCATGCCGCCGGGGAAGCCGCCGTCCCCGCGCCCGCCGGGACCGCCCATCGGGCCGCCGCCACCGGGCGGTCCCGCCGTGACGATCGAGCCCTGGTGCCCGGTGTTCAGCGTGCTGAGGGTGTACGCCGCCGGGCCCGCCAGCGATGCGGCGAAGCTCACCGCCACCACCGCCGTCACCACGACCGCCGGCCTGCGCCCCGGCCGCGCGACGAACAGCAGCCCGGTCGCGCCCACCAGACCGCCGACGAGGATCGCCCAGCGCAGCCACGGCAGGTAGTCCGGGGTCCGGCCCAGCAGGACGTACGCCCAGAGCGCGGTCACGGCGACCGAGCCGCCCAGCGCCCCACGCGCCCACCACCTGGCCCGTTCCTCCCACAGGACCGTGACGCCCATGCCGACGAGCGCGGCGAGGTACGGGGCCAGGGCGACCGTGTAGTACTGGTGGAAGATGCCCGCCATGAAGCTGAAGACGGCCATCGTCATCAGCAGCGAGGAACCCCAGGCGAGGAACGCCGCGCGGGCGGTGTCGGTGCGCTTCGCCCGCCAGGTCAGCACGAGGCCCGCGACGAGCAGGATCAGCGCGGCGGGCAGCAGCCAGGAGATCTGGCCGCCGGTCTCGGAGTTGAACATCCGGCCGATGCCGGTTTCCCCCCACTGGCCGCCACCACCGCCGAAATCGCCACCGGGGCCGCCGCCCCGGCCGCCTCCGCCTCCTCCGACGCTGCCGGTCTCGTTGCCGTTGATCCGGCCGAGGCCGTTGTATCCGAAGGTCAGCTCCAGGAAGGAGTTGTTCTGCGAGCCGCCGATGTACGGGCGCGACGAGGCGGGCCACAGTTCGACGACCGCGACCCACCAGCCGCCCGCGACGACCGCCGCCAGGGCCGAGAGCCCCAGCCGGCCGAACCTCCGGCGGACGGGCCCCGGCGCGCACACCGCGTACAGCACGGCCAGCGGCGGCAGGATCAGGAACGCCTGGAGGGTCTTCGTCAGGAAGGCCGTCCCGACCGCGGCCCCCGCCCCCACCAGCCACGCCGTCCGGCCGTTCTCCATCGCGCGCAGCACGCAGTGGACGGTGACGGTCATCAGCAACGCCAGCAGCGCGTCCGGGTTGTTGAAGCGGAACATCAGCGCGGCGACCGGCGTGAGCCCGAACACCGCCACCGTGATCAGCCCGGCCACGGCGTTGAAACGGCGCCGCACCGCCGCGTACAGCACCCCGGCCGTGGCCACCCCCATCAGCACCTGCGGGGCAAGGATCGCCCAGGAGCCGAGGCCGAGGACCCGCACCGAGAGGGCCATCGGCCACAGCGCGGCGGGCGGCTTGTCGACGGTGATCGCGCCGGCCGCGTCCAGCGAGCCGAAGAAAAGGGCCTTCCAGCTGCGGCTGCCCGCCTGGGCGGCGGCGGAGTAGAAGGAGTTGGCGTAGCCGGAGGCGCTGAGGTTCCAGAAGTACGCGAGCGCGACGACCAGCAGCAGCCCGAGGAAGGCCGGGCGCGCCCAGCGCGGGTCCTCGGGCCTGCCCCGCAGGACACGGCGGTACGCCGGGCCGCCCGGACGCCCGTGGCCCGGCGCGGCGGCGGGCAGGGGCGAGGACGGCGGCGGGGACGGGGGCTTCGGTGCTCCCGCCGGTGCCTCCGGTGCTCCCGGTGGGGGTACTGGAGCTCCTTGCGGGAGCGGGAAACCGTCGGGGGGCAGTGTGGTCATCGGACGTTCCCCTGTTCGTGCTGGGTGCCGACGGCGGCGCCGGTGGTCCCGGCGGTCCGGTCGGCCCCGGTGGCCCCGGTGGCCCCGACAGTCCGGCCTGCCTCAGCAGCCCCGGCGACCCCAGTGGTCCGGTCCGGGAAGACCCAGGCGCGGAAGAGCAGGAACCGCAGGACCGTCGCCGCGAGGTTGGCCGCGATCAGCACGGCGAGTTCCGTCCCGTGCGACGGCGATCCGGACGCCGCTTCCAGCGCGGCCAGCGAGCCGCTGGTCAGGGCGAGACCGATGGCGAAAACGACGAGGCCCTGCGCCTGGTGGCGGACGGCCCCGCTCCGACCGCGTACCCCGAAGGTGAGCCTCCGGTTGGCCGCCGTGTTGGCGACGGCCGAGACCAGCAGGGCGCCGCCGTTGGCGAGCTGCGGGCCGCCGCCCAGCCGGAAGAGCGAGTACAGGGCGAGGTAGAAGAGCGTGGAGAGCGCGCCGACCACGCAGAACCCGACGAGCCGGCGGGCCAGACCGCCGGGCACCCCCTTCAGCGTGCGGTCGCGCGGATCGTCCCCGAAGGGTCTCGCCAGCCGGTCCAGCGGCAGCGCGCCCACCGCCAGCGCCCGCCCCACCCGCCACACGCCCTTCAGGTCCTCCGTCGCCGTCCGCACGATGTGGACACTGGAGTCCGGGTCGTCGACCCAGTCGACCGGCACCTCGTGGATGCGCAGCCCGGCCCGCTCGGCGAGGACCAGCATCTCCGTGTCGAAGAACCACCCGGTGTCCTCGACCATCGGCAGCAGCCGCTGCGCCACCTCGCGGCGGACGGCCTTGAACCCGCACTGCGCGTCGCTGAACCGGGCGGCCAGCGACGAACGGAGGACGAGGTTGTAGGCGCGCGAGACGAACTCCCGCTTCGGCCCGCGCACCACCCGCGAGCTGCGGGTCAGCCGGGAGCCGATGGCCAGGTCGGAGTGGCCCGAGATCAGCGGCGCGACCAGCGGCAGCAGCGCGTTGAGGTCGGTCGAGAGATCGACGTCCATGTACGCCAGGACCGGGGCGTCCGAGTGCGACCAGACGGTGCGCAGCGCCCGCCCGCGCCCCTTCTCCTCCAGCCGGTACGACCGCACCCGGGGCATCTCCGCCGCGAGCCGGTCCGCCACCTGCGGCGTCCGGTCTGTGCTGGCGTTGTCCGCGACGGTGATCCGGAAGGCGTACGGGAAGGTCCGCATCAGATGCTCGTGCAGACGCAGCACACAGGGTTCGAGGTCCTTCTCCTCGTTGTGGACGGGTACCACCACGTCGAGCACGGGGGCACCCGCCGTGTCGGCCGCCTCGGCGAGCAGGTGGTCCCGGGCGGGCAGGGTGCTCCGGGGAGTGTCGGTTCGCATGCCCCGACGTTCGCCAACCGTGCTGTCATGCCAATGTGTTGAACCTGTCCCCCACCTGTGAGTACGTCGGCGCGTACTACATGGGCGTGGTGTGCGTCGGCGGGACGGGCGTAGGCGGGACGGGCGTCGGCGCGTGCTGCGACGGCGTGGTGTGCGTCGGCGGGACAGGCATCGGCACGTGCTGCGACGGCGTGGTGTGCGTCGGCGGGACAGGCATCGGCACGTGCTGCGTCGGCGGGGCGGGCTACGGCACGTACGGCGTCGGCGCGTGCCGCATCGGGGCCGGCAGGTGCACGGCGAAGACCGTGCGTCCGGGCACCGATTCCACCTCCACCCGGCCGCCGTGCGCGGTGACGACGGCCTGCACGATGGCGAGCCCGAGACCGGTCGAGCCCGCGCCGCGCGAACGCGAGGCATCACCGCGCGCGAACCGTTCGAAGACGTGCGGCAGCAGCTCCGGCGGGATGCCGGGCCCGTCGTCCCGGACCTCCAGCGTCACCCGTGGCCGGCCGGTCGCGAACCGCACCCCGACGGTCACGGTCGTACCGGGCGGGGTGTGGGCGCGGGCGTTCGCCAGCAGGTTGACCAGCACCTGATGGAGCCGGGTCGGATCGCCGTGCACGGTCGCGGGCTCGTCCGGCAGTTCGAGGCGCCAGTGGTGGCCGCCCCCGTCGGCGGCGCGGGCGTCGCTCACGGCGTCGACGACGACCGGGGAGAGATCGGTGCGCTCCAGGGCGAGCGGGCGTCCGGCGTCCAGCCGGGCGAGCAGCAGCAGGTCCTCCACCATGCCCGTCATCCGCTCCGCCTCGGACTCGATCCGCCCCAGGGCGTGCCGGGTGTCGGGGCCGGTCTCCTCGCGCCCGCGCCGGGTCAGCTCGGCGTACCCGCGGATCGAGGCCAGCGGGGTGCGCAGCTCGTGGCTGGCGTCCGCGACGAACTGGCGCACCCGCGTCTCGCTCTCCTGGCGCGCCTCCAGGGCCGAACCGACGTGGCCCAGCATCCGGTTGAGCGCGGCGCCCACCTGACCGACCTCGGTGCGCGGGTCGGCCTCGGCGTCCGGGACCCGTTCCAGGAGCGCCACCTCGCCGCTGTGGAGCGGGAGTTCGGAGACCCGGGTGGCGGTCGTGGCGATCCGGCGCAACGGCCGCAGCGCGACGCCGACCATGACGGCGCCCGCGATGCCGGCCGCGATCAGACCGGCTCCGGTGACGCAGACCTCGACGAGGATCAGGGTGGTGAGCGCGGAGCCCACCTCGGCGGCGGGGAGCCCGACGAGGAGGATCGTCCCGTCCGGGTCCGTGACCGCCCGCACCCGGTTGGCGCCGAGCCCCGGCAGATCGACGCTCCGTGCCCCGTCCCCGGCGGTGACGCCCGCCGCCGCCAGGGCGTTTCGCTGGGTGCCGGTCATCGGCCGGCCGCCGTCCTCGGCCCCGGGCCCCGGCGCGGTGGCGCTCTCCACGACGACCCGCGACGCGGTGACCGTGCCGTCCGTCACCACGGCTCCGAAGGCGCCGACGGGCAGCCCGCGCGCGTCGACGAAGGCCAGTGGGTCGTGGATCCGCGGCACGTCGCCGCCGGGCATCGGCAGCCCGCCGCCGGGCGGCTTCGCGGCCCGTACGGCGATGGCGTTCAACTGGTCGTCGAGCTTCCCGTACATGTAGCTGCGGTAGGCGATGGTGGTGACCGAGCCGATGACCGCGGCGACGACGGCGATCAGCGTCACCGCCGAGACCACGAGCCGGGTCCGCAGCGTCCACGGGCCCTTCCGCAACCGCCTCGGGCGCCCGGCCCGCCCCACGTGTCCCGTGGCTCGCGCCGCGTCACTCACCGGGCTTGATGAGGTACCCCGCCCCGCGCCGGGTGTGGATCATCGGCGACCGCCCGGCGTCGATCTTCTTGCGCAGGTACGAGATGTACAGCTCGACGACGTTCGCCTGTCCGCCGAAGTCGTAGTTCCACACCCGGTCGAGGATCTGCGCCTTGCTCAGCACCCGCCTCGGGTTGCGCATCAGGAAACGCAGCAGCTCGAACTCGGTCGCGGTGAGGTGGATGGAGGTACCGGCCCGGCTCACCTCGTGGCTGTCCTCGTCGAGCACCAGGTCGCCGACGGTGAGCGTCGAGCCGCTGCGCACGGTCGCCGTGCCGGAGCGCCGGATCAGCCCGCGCAGCCGCGCCACGACCTCCTCCAGGCTGAACGGCTTGGTGACGTAGTCGTCGCCGCCCACCGTGAGACCGGCGATCCGGTCCTCCACCGCGTCGCGCGCGGTCAGGAACAGCACCGGGACCTCGGCGAGCTCCCGGCGCAGCCCGCCGAGCACGGCGAACCCGTCCGTGTCGGGCAGCATCACGTCGAGGATCACCACGTCCGGCCGGAAGTCGCGCGCCATCCGGACGGCCCCGGCACCGTCCCCGGCGCTGCGCACCTCCCAGCCCTCGTAGCGCAGGGCCATGGACAGCAGCTCGGCGAGCGGTGCCTCGTCGTCCACCACCAGCACGCGGACGGGGCTGCGGTCCGCCCTCAGCAGTTCGGTACGCCCGTGGGGCGAGGGCGTCGTCCGGGGCGGAGCCGTGGTGGTCCGGGGCGGAGCCGTCGTCCGGGGCGAGGTCGTCGTCGTCATGCCCCAACCCTGTGAGGCCCCTCTGAGAGGGATCTTTCCCGATTCTGTGAATTCCCTGAGAAAAACCGAAAGACGGACCGCCCCGGCGGCTCAGTCGACGGCGAACAGCGCGCTCGCGTTGTCGTGGCAGACCGCCCGCAGCCAGTCGTCCCCCAGCTCCAGCCGTTCCAGCGCGTGCAGTTGATGCACGTACGGGTACGGGATGTTCGGAAAGTCCGTGCCCAGCAGGATGCGGTCGCCGAGCGCCGCGAGCCGTCCCCGCTCGGCCGCCGGGAACGGGGTGAAGTCCTCCGTGAAGTCCGTGAACGCCATCGTCGTGTCGAGCCGCACCCCCGGGTACTTCTCCGCGAGGTCCAGGAACTCCGTGTACTCCGGCATCCCCATGTGGGCCACGACCAGCGGCAGCCGCGGATGCCGGGCGAGCAGCCGGCCGACCGGTTCGGGCCCCGTGTGCTTCCCGGGCGCCGGCCCCGAGCCGCAGTGCATCACCACCGGGACGCCCGCCTCCGAGAGCAGCCCCCAGACCGGCTCCAGCAGGGGGTCGTTGGCGTCGTACGCGCCGACCTGGACGTGCGACTTGAAGACCCGCGCCCCCGCCTCCACGGCCTCGCGCACGTACCGCTCCACGCCCTCCTCCGGGAAGAAGGTCGCGGTGTGCAGGCAGTCCGGCACCCGGCGCGCGAAATCGGCCGCCCAGCCGTTCAGCCAGGCCGCCATGCCGGCCTTGTGCGGGTACAGCATCGAGGTGAACCGGAGAACGCCGAACGAGCGCAGCAGCGCGAGCCGTTCGTCCTCGTCGTGCCGGTAGGCGATCGGCCACTCCATCCCGGTCAGCGGCCCGGCCGAGTCGAAGTACGCCCACACCTTGCGGAGCACCCGCTCGGGCATGAAGTGCGTGTGGACGTCGATGAGTCCGGGCAGCCCCAGCCGCTCCCGGAACCGCACGACGTCGTCGATGTCACCGCTCATCCTGTGCCCCTCTCACCCGGCCGTCGGACGGACCGCCCTGGACCGACGATCTCAGAACACCCGGCCCCTCGCCCCACCGCCCCTGTCCAGCTGTCCAGCTGTCCAGCTGTCCAGCTGTTCAGAACAGCCCGCCCTGCACCCCGCCACCCCCGATGTCGGTCAACGGCACCCGCACCCCGCCCCGTACGTCACCGCGCAGGTCGGCCCGTACATCACCCCGCGCCCCGGCTCGTGCGCCGACGGCCACCAGTTCCCACCCGGTCATCAGCCGGGTGTCCAGCACCACGGGCCCGTCCGTCGCCGTCTCCAGATGCAGATCGGGCCCGGCCGCCGCCACCAGCCGCCCCACGACCGCGCCCCCGTCCACCAGCTCGGTGACCGCCCACGCCACCTCCACCCCGTCGTCGAGCCCGAACACCCCGGCGTGATCGACCGCCTCGAACGGCAACCGCTCCAGCGACTCCGGCCACCCCGCCCCCTCCAGCGCCGCGGCCCGCCCGTACAGCTCCGCCACCTCGGCACCCCGTTCCGCCACCCCCGGCAACGCCCCGCGCACGGCGCGCTTCCTCGCGTACGGAATCCGGTCCGGCACCCCGAGCGCCGACCGCAGCACCTCCTCGGTCCGGCGCGCCGCCATCAAAGGCCCCCGGCCCAGCCAGCTGAACACCACGGCCCCCTGCTCCCGCAGCCGGGCCGCTCCCCGCTCCTCGGCCGTGATCCCGACCTTCACCATGCCGGGCCCGAACCAGGCCAGATACACGCGGTACGTCCTCGGGTCGTCGATGATCGTGTCGGCGGCCACCGAGTGCGCCCGGTCCAGCCGCGTGCACTCCGGGCACCGCGCCCCCGTGCTCCGCCCCGGCACCACGGCCCCCACCGGACACACGTTCCCCCGGGCCCCCACACAGCCCCGCTCCCCCTCGGCCCGGAACCCCAGCTCCGTCCCGTACGCCAACGCGCTCGCCCGCACCTCCCCGCCCCGCCGCCACCCCAGCACGGGCGCTCCTTGCGCCTCGGGCCACCGCAGCCCGGTGCACCGCCATCCCATGTACGAACTCCCGCGCAGGACCGATGAAGCCGATGAAGAAGAACCCCAAGGTTCCCAGGAGAACTCCACCCCGGGGGACCACACTTCCTGACCCCTGCCTCCCGCCCGGCCGGCCGGCCGACGACATCACACGCCCTGCCACCGCCCGGTGCGGGCGAACTCCTGGAGCCCGGCCTCGTGGGGCGCGCAGTCGAGCCCCTGCCCCCGCGCCCGGTCCGGGTCGAGGCACGTCTTCCGGTACGGGTCGGCGGTGTCGCCGATGACGGTGACCAGACTGCCCCGCACCCCCTCTTCCCGCATACGGGCCGTCAGGTGACAGATCCCCCAGAGGTTGGTGCCGGTGGCGGGCCCCGCCTCGATCCCGGTGACGGTGCGAAGCCACCGGGTGGCGGCGATGGACGCCGCGTCCGGTACCGGGATGACCAGATCCATCACCGTCGGCAGGAAACCGGGCTCGGTCCGCGGGCGGCCGATGCCCGGTATGCGCGAGGGCATCCCCGTGGCGTAGTCACCGCACCCGCTCGCCCACGCCGGGAAGTGGGCCGAGTTCTCCGGGTCCACCACCGCGAGCCGGGACGCGTGTCCGTGCCGCCGCAGATGGCGTCCGACATGACCGCTCCCCCGACACCATCGAGCCGCGGCACCCCGGCACCGGGAGAGTCCGCTCCCCGTGCGCCGACCGCCCTGATCAACGTGGCCATCACCGTACGACCAACGCAGGAGGCCCCGGATTTCTCCGGGGCCTCTTGCTTGCTGTGCACTCGGCAGAATTCGAACCTGCAACCTTCTGATCCGTAGGATCGGGCAGGCGGTTGGGCGGGGGCTCCGCCTTCCTCTCCGCTGATCGCTGATGGTCGTGATCAACGGTCTCTGTGCGCCGTCGTTGCCGTCAGGGTTGCCGTCAGCGCTGAACGGTGGCACCGACTGGCTCGCCGCGGTCGACGAAACCGGGGCAACGATCTGGAGCAAGCGGTACGGCCGTTCGTCCCTGTAGCGTTGGCGGTTTCGTCCCGGAGCCTCAACAATGGAGGTTGATGGCCGGATGCCATGCCGAGCGATGCTTTGCGCGATGGAAGTCGTCATCGGTAGGAGGCTCGGGCTACGGATTAGCACCCACCATTCCCAGAATATTCGCGTCTCCGACAATCCGTTCCACGGGCCGGTGTGAGTCGGCGGAGTGGCCATGGGCAGTTCGTCACCACAGGAGTCGGATCGGCGTTCAGGCGCGGATCATGCGTCTTGACGACGGCCGGGAGGTCGACCGTGGCACTCACCGAAACGGATCTGTTCAAGATCGACGATGCCGGTTTGGTGGAGCTGTTCCGCTCCAGTCCGCCGGGGGACATTCCGAAGGGACCACTGGAGGGCACCGCCATCGTCCGGTGGGGTGGCCGGCCGGCCAGGTCTCTCACCCGACTGGTGCCCCTGGTCCTGTGGCGGGGAAAGGTCTTCGTCCCCGAGGGCTACCTGAGCAACCGGTTGACCGCGTTCGACGTCCTCGGCATCGTGGCCCAGGTCTATATCGGGCCGAGCCTGGTGGACAGTCAGGACTGCATCGTCATCGACTACTCCAAAATCTCACTGGTTGCCCGCGGGGTTCGCGATGAAATGCGCGAAGTGAGTCCTGGACTGTATTTGGGCGTGGTCTGGCTGCTGGGCGCCAGGGTTGCCTGGTTCTCACTGAGGGTGCCGGAAAGCGCCGAAGCAACCGCAGTGAAGGAAGCCGAAACCGCATGATTCGGCCGATCGGCCGGCGGCGCTCATGCGGAACGCCGGCATCCTCGCCGACACTGCAGGCGCCAGGTGTACGCAGATGCCGATACGAGGAATTTTCGGACGGTTGAAGCGCTGCGCCGATTCTCTTCCCAGTTCAGGAATTCAGAGCGAAGGGTTCGAGAACGATGAGCACTCCAGGCATACGTGCTCGCAGGTCGGCCTCCCCGTTGAGGCGAGGGGCAAGAAGACGGTCCAGGGCTCTGCGGTGGACGTCAACCACCACCGCAGCGGCTTGCGCGGCCCTCGCCCTGCCGGCGGCCGGCACTGCGGCACCTGCTCTCGGTGCCGCGCCGGTCGCCGTGCAGGGGACCGTCACGGGGGCAGGGAAGCCGCTCGGAGGTGCTCAGATCACGCTCATGGCCGGTTCACGTTCCGGAGTCACGAAGCTGGGCCAGGCAACGGCCGACGCGCACGGTTCCTTCCGGATGACGTACACCAATCCTGCTGACGGCGTGCTGTACGTCGAGGCCACGCCCGCGCAGGCGCACAAGCTCCGGCTGCGCTCGGTCGTGGGGTTCGGTGCGGGCGGCGCGGTGCCCGAGCGGACACTGAGCAAGGTGACGGTCAACGAACTGACCACCGTCGCCGCGACGTACGCCCTTGCCCAGTTCAGTGACCAGCGTGGTATCACCGGGCCCAGCCCGGGGCTGCAAAACGCCGCCGCGACCTCGTTCAACCTGGCGGATCCAGCAACGGGCAAGGTCGGCGGTCCCATTACCGGCGACAGCGCCAACAGCGACACGCTGGCGACACAGAACACACTGGCCAACCTCGTCTCCCTCTGCGCGACGGACGACGCGCGCTGCGCCAAGCTCCTCCAAATGGCGACTCCCCAGGGCGGAACCAGGCCTGCCGACACGGTGCAGGCGGTTCTCAACCTCGTACACAATCCGACGCTGTCCCCAGACGGCCTGGAGGCCCTGGCGCGTTCCGCGAACGTCTTCACGCCCGCCCTCGCTTCAGCTCCTGCGGACTGGATCCTTGCCCTGCGCCACAGCGCGCCGCAGGTCTACGCGCCGGGCCGCATCGGGTTCGACGCCAAAGGCAACATATGGGCGTCGAACAACTGGAAGCCGGGTACACGGGATCCCAGCCGGTACGTCACCGTGCAGGACCCAACCGGCCGGCCGACCCTGGGCAGTCCCATCAGCGGCGGCGGCATGAAGGGCGGAGCGTGGGGACTCGCGATCGATCACGACGGTTCCGTGTGGGCACCCAGCTACGGCGGCAACGCGATGTCGAAATACTCCTCCTCCGGCACGCCACTGTCCCCCGCCAACGGCTGGACGAACGGCGGACTGAACAAGCCGCAGGGAGTCGCCGTCGACCAACGAGGCAACGTATGGATCGCCAACTCCTACGGCCTCAAGGGAAAACCCGGGGTGGGCAGCGTCGTCGTCTACCCCCACGGCGACCCGGACAAGGCCATCGTCATCAACGACAAGAGCTTCAACCACCCGTTCGCCGTCCAGATCGACGGCCAAGGGCGCGCCTGGGTGACCAACAGCCACTTCTCCCTGGAAGAAATCCGGCAATCACGACGCCCGAACAACGTCGGGGGGAGTGTCACGATCATCGGTCCCGACTTCAAGCCGATCAAGACCACCACCGGCAGCTCGCTCCAGGGCCCGCTGGGGCTCGCCCTGGACTCCAAGGGAAACGCCTGGGTCCCCAGCTTCTTCAGCAGCACGGTCACCGAGATCGGACCGAACGGAACGGTGGCGGGCGTGCACCCTCTGCCCAGAAGGGTTCTCCCCTGGTCGATCGCCATCGACGGCCAGGACCGCGTGTGGGTCGCCGGTTTCGGTGACTCCTCCGTGTCACTCCTGTGCGGAGTGAACAGCGCAGCCTGCCCGCCCGGGGCTTCCGCCGGCACCGTCCTGTCTCCCGCGCGAGGCTTCAAGAACAAGGCGATCCAGCACCTCACCGCGGTGCAGGTCGACCCCTCGGGCAACGTCTGGGTGGCCAACAACTGGTCGAAAATTGTCCCGCCCACCGGCGGCGTGGGACTGGTCGAACTCGTCGGCGTCGCTGCCCCGGTCTGCACCCCCCTGACCCCACTGCCCGTGCGCCCCTCGTCAACAAGCACGAACGCCTGCCCGAAGTAAGGTGCGGCGGCACGGCTGTACCCACGTCCATGAGGCCATCTCGTCAGACTGAAGCTTCCCGACCTGAACCGCTCCTTCGAGGCGCTGTGCGCCCGCGCCGGCGTCCGTGAGGTGCGTTTCCACAACCTGCGCCACACGTGCGCCTCGCTCCTCCACGAGCAGGGCGCCGACACCCGCATGATCATGGAAGTCCTGGGCCACAGCTCCATCCGGGTGACCATGGACATCTACACCTTCGTACGGCCGGCCCCAGCGCTCCGCCTTCGACCGCGTCGGGGATCTGCCGAGGGGCGACGGCAATGAGCCGGACGATGACGACGGCGCGGCGGGCGTCCCGGTAGCCATCTGATCGAACGCACTCCCGCCCCCCTGAGGCGGTTGCCGTCAAACACTGCCGTCACGGCAAAAGCCAGAGGCCCTGTGGATCACTCCACAGGGCCTCTGATTTGTTGTGCACTCGGCAGGATTCGAACCTGCAACCTTCTGATCCGTAGTCAGATGCTCTATCCGTTAAGCTACGAGTGCTTGTGCGTCCCGGGCTTTTTTCTTCCCGGTCGGCGTTGCGAGAACAACATTACATGACCTGCGCCGTAGCGCGAAATCCATTAACCAAACCCACCCCTACCTGCAGAAACGCCTCGATTCGCGACTACGCGGGGCGGTTGGCGGGCGGCTCGGGCGGGTCTCTGCGCTGCGGGGTCCGGGGTGCCGCGCGGGGCCGACTCGAGGCCCTCGCGGAGTCGCCACCAGGACCGGAACGCCGAAGGCCGCGGCAGGCCGCGATCGTGGCGCCGTTTCCGTACGGACCTCTCCGCGCGGGTGTCGTCGCGGCGTCGGAAGCGTCAACTCCGTTGGGGAAGGTTTCACCCTGCGCAAGGGTGGGCGCCGGAGGTGTGGTGAAGGTTTCCGGCCATGACGGGGTGGACGGGAGGGGTTCAGGGGGCCTGCGCGATGGGTGCGGCGCGACGGGGGGCGGGCCGGGTGGCGGCGCGGCGGGCGTCGGCCGGGGGGCGGGGGCGTAAACCCGTCGTGCGGGATTGACCGAACCACTCCGATCGTCACTTTACGTAGCTCCCCGAATGTATTGCGCTACCGGGTGTGTCGGTTCCGTCGCGGCGCACGGGCGTGCGGCCGGACGGCGGTGCATTCCAGCAGCGTCGACTTGAGGGGAAGAACCATGTCCACACCTCCTGCTCCGCTCCGGGTCAACCTGGCCAACGGCAGCTTCGAACAGCCCGCCGTCGCCAGCATGGAATTCCTGCCGGACGCCTCGCAGACGCAGGCACCCAAGCACGTTCCGGGCTGGCGCACCACCGCCTCCGACCACCTGATCGAGCTGTGGCACTCGGGCTTCAACGGGGTGGCGGCGGCCGAGGGCGCGCAGTTCGCCGAGCTCAACGCCAACCAGGTCTCCACGCTCTACCAGGACCTGCCCACCACCCCCGGAACGAAGCTGTACTGGCGGCTGTACCACCGCGGCCGCCAGGGCGACGACACCATGGCGCTGGACATCGGCGCGCCGGGCGCCGCGGTGCAGCAGCGGCGCTTCACCGACGGCAACACCGCCTGGGGCCACTACACCGGCACCTACACCGTCCCGGCCGGTCAGACGCTGACGCGCTTCGCCTTCCGTTCCGTCTCCGCCGCCGGCGGCAACCAGAGCATCGGCAACTTCCTGGACGGGATCTTCTTCGGCACCGCCCCCCACGTGGTGCTCACCAAGACCGCCGCGCCCATGGGACCGCTGGAGGTGGGCGACGTCATCACCTACCGCGTCAACGCCAGGAACGAGGGCTGCGGCGCGGCCGAGAACCTCGTCCTGACCGACGTCATCCCGCCGGGCACGACGTATCTGCCCGGTTCCCTGCGCATCGTCGACGGCCCGAACGCCGGCGTGAAGACCGACGCACAGGACGGCGACCAGGCGTACTACGACGCCGCGGCCGACGAGGTCGTCTTCAGACTCGGCAACACCACCACCGCCGGGGAGGGCGGCAGTCTGCCCAACACCGAGACCCTGCCCGGGGGAACCACGGCCGAGTACCGGGTCACCATCGACCGCGCCGCCGGCGGCAAGCAGATCAGGAACACCGCCACCGCCACCTACGAGAACCGGCTCGGCGACGTCCCGGAGCCGCTGACGTCCACCTCCGACGAACAGGTCACTCAGGTCGACCCGGCCGCCGACCTGTCCGTGGTCAAGGCGGCCGACGCGAGCACCGTCACCGTCGGCCAGACGGTGACCTACCGCATCACCGTTCGCAACGCCGGGCCGAACCGGGCCACCGGCGTCACCGTCACCGACCGGCTCCCGGACGGCCTCGCCCTCCTGTCCGCCGACGGCCCCGGAAGCTACGACCCGGCCACCGGGCGGTGGGCCGTGGGCGCCCTGGACGACGGCGCCGGAGCCACCCTCGTGCTGCGCGCCAAGGCCACCGCCCCCGGTCCGGTCCACAACTCCGCCACCGTCACCGGCAACGAGAAGGACCCCGACCCCGGCGACAACACCGACACCGTCACCATCTGCGTCGAGCCGGCCCCGACCTGCTGCGACCCCTGTGCCGCACGGAAGTAGCCGTCGGTCGGCGCAGGGCCGGCGGGACAGCTCCGGAAACGGCTTCGGAAACAATCGGAAACGACTCGGGGAGTTCGGCCGAAGTGGGCCGAACTCCCCGAGCAGAGAGCGGAGGCGGAGGGATTTGAACCCTCGATGGGCTTTAAGACCCAAACCGCATTAGCAGTGCGGCGCCATAGACCGGACTAGGCGACGCCTCCAGTACACCTCTCGCGCGAGCGCGAGCCGTGTGTGCAGATGATGACACAGCTGAGCGCCCTGTCACCAATCGCCGCCCACGGTACTAGGCAGTCGGGCACGAGGGCAAAGCGTTTGCGGTTGCGCAACGCCGCGGCGTGCGGACCGTTACTGAGGTTTTCGGGTTGTCGTCGGGTAGTGACGGTTCATGATCCCTGCGATATGCCGGTGGTATGCGTTATCCGGAGGGTGGGGGCTTGACTG